>CAYRPW010000225.1:0-4445 GCA_964426145.1 uncultured Oscillospiraceae bacterium | reverse complement strand
AAGAGCGTGGACGCCATGGCCGAGGCCATCGGTGCGGACAGCCGGACGTATGACCTCACCACCGATCCCGCCCCCGCGCCGCGCACGTTTCGCGCGGACGATTTCGTAATCTTCGGCATGCCGGTGTACGGCGGGCGTATCCCCAAAGCGGCGGCCGCGCGGCTGGCTGGCTTTACGGGCAGCCAAACGCCCTGCATCGTGGCGGTTACCTACGGAAACCGCCATTTTGACGACGCGCTGCTGGAGCTTTCTGATCTGGCAACGGCGCAGGGTTTCGTGGTGAAAGGCGCGGCGGCGCTGGTCGGCCGCCACACGTACGGCGACATTCAGGCGCACCGGCCCGACGCGGACGATCTGGCTTCCGACCGGACGTTTGCCAAACAGGCGGCGCAAACCCCGCCGGGACGCGTTATTGCGATCCCCGGCAGCAGGCCGTACAAAGACGGCGGAAACGGCGGCTCCTTCCGCCCGCTGACCACGGACGCCTGCACCGACTGCGGGCTGTGCGCGGCGCGCTGCCCCATGGGGGCGATTGGCGCGGATCACCGGACCATCGGCAATTCGTGCATCGCGTGCTTCCGCTGCATCCGCGTCTGCCCGGCAAACGCCAAGCATATGCAAACCGAAGCCTACCTTGCCTTTGCGGACGCGTTTTCCCAAAAGCTCGCCCAGCGCAGGGAGAACGCGTATTTCCTGTAACCCGGGCGTTCCGGCGGTACGGATGCGCCGCCGAAGGCAGCCGGGCATTTGACGGGGCAGCCGCGCGGCGGTATGATGGGCAGGGAAAGCGCTGCGCCGGAACAAACCGGACACGGTTGCCAAACGTCTTAGGCGCTGCCGAAGAAAGGCGATGCGGACAATGCGGAATATGGGTAAGCAAACGGCCTGTTTGATTCTTTCGCTGCTGCTGATGTTCCTGATAACGGGAACGGCGTGCGCACAGCCAGCCGCCGCACCCGCGCAGGAACTCCTGAGCGTATACGACGAGGTGCTGACGGGCGTGCGCACGTACCTGCAGTGCGACACGCTGGACAATACCGTAACCGAAGCGACGATGCAGCCTGACATCAGCCTATGGTACGGCATGAGTTTCGAGGTGCCGCTTCAGTACACCGCGTACGCCGTTACCGATCTGGACCAGGACGGCAGCCCCGAAGTGCTTTTAAAGCTATCGGATGATTTCGGCTACGAGCTGCTGCGCGCTCAGGACGGGGCGGTGTACGGCTATCCCTTCGTTGCCCGCGCCATGGAAGGCGTAACGGCCGAGGGCGACATTCACGGGTCCAACGGCGCGGAGAACTACGGCTGGTACCGCGTGCGGTTGAACGGAGCCGTCATGGAAACGACCGTCGTTTGCTGGCGGTACGACGAACAGGAACCGCCCGCGCGGTTTGTGATCGGAGACCGGGACGTACCGCAGGCCGAATTCGAAGCCTGCAACGACGACCTCTGGACGAGAAACGGCCTGTTCTGGACCGAACTCACGCCGGGGAACCCGCATATCGGCGTACCGGAAGAATAACGCAACGCCGCCCTTTCGGGCCGGCGAAACGGATATGGCCCGCATTGCGCCTGTCCGGTGTTGACTTTTTAACACCGCAATGCTACGCTGTTTCCGGGAATGAAGTTCTCCCTGTCCCGTGAGGGCAAACCGCTTGTATGAGCCGATGACTTCTGCAAAAACCAGACCATCGGCTTTTTTATACGAAAGGAAACCGTAACATGCGCATACTGGCGGTCGGGATCGGCGGGTTTCTGGGTTCGTGCGGGCGGTACGGGATCACCAAATTGTGCGAACGGCTGGAGTTTTCGTTTCCGCTGAGCACGCTGCTGTCCAACGTGATCGCGGCGCTTTTGATCGGCTTCATCATCGGGATGGAGCGGCAGATGCCGGCGCTCACCCCGGCGAAAAAGCTGTTTCTGACCACGGGGATGCTGGGCGGCCTCAGCACGTTTTCCGCGTTCAGCCTGGAGACGGTCGCCTATCTGGAGGGCGGGCGAATCCTGTTCGCGCTGGGCAATACGGCGCTCAACGTGGGCCTGAGCTTTTTGTGCGTGTTTGCGGGTTTCGCCGCCGCCAGGCTGTTCAGCCCCGCATAGCTGCGCGGACAGGGAGGTACGGGCGATGGAAATGACCGTAACCAACGGAAGCGACCCCCGCTTTGCCGCGCTGTGCAGCGCGCTGGACGACTATTTAAACGAGTTGGTCGGCGGCGAGGTGCAGCGGCGCGAGTATAACCAGTACAACACGCCCGCGCAGGTGACGGATGTCATCCTGCTGCTGGACGGCAGCCAGGCCGTGGCCTGCGGCGGCTTCAAGCGCTACGGGGAAGGCACGGCGGAAATCAAGCGCGTGTTCACCCGTCCCGCATACCGGGAACAGGGCTGCGCGCGCAAGGTGATGGCCGCGCTGGAGCAGCGGGCCGCCGAACAGGGCTATTCGCGGCTGATTTTGGAAACGGGGCGCATGATGGCCCCCGCCGTCGCGCTCTACGAAAGCCTGGGATACCGCAGGATTGAAAACTACGGCCAGTACCGCTGCATGGAGAACTCCGTATGCATGGCAAAAACCCTGCGCCCGCAAGTACGGGAAGACGGCTGAGGGCGGCGCAGGCACCCAGCATCACCCCGGCTCCGGCGAACGCATCGAACCCAAACGGCAAAGGAGAACGCTTATGTTCCGCTACGCGCATACCAATATCGTCGCAAAAGACGCCCGGCGGCTGATTGCCTTCTACAAGGAGGTTCTCCATTGCCAGAGCATCGGCCAAACGCGTGATCTGCGCGGGGAATGGCTGGACCGGCTCACTGGCCTTACGGATGCGCACATCACCGGCGAGCATCTGCTGCTGCCCGGTTTCGGGGCCGATCACCCGACCCTTGAAATATTCCAGTACGACGATCCGGCAAGCGCCATTCCCGCCGCCATCAACCGCCCGGGCTTTGCGCATATCGCGTTTGAAGCGGACGATGTGGACGCATTGCTGGCAGCCGTTTTGCGCGCGGGCGGCGGGTTGGTCGGCGAGCGGATTACGGCCGCGTATGCCGACGGACGCACGCTGACCGCCGTATACGCGCAGGACCCCGAGGGTAACATTCTGGAACTGCAAAGCTGGACGTACCCGCAGCGGTAAGAATTCCGGCAATTTGATCAGCCTGTATTACACCGCCGCCGCACATCAGTGCGGCGGCTTTTTCACGCTGTTTTCCGCCGCCAGCCGCGCGTTGCGCCGCAAAGTATCCTGTCGGTTGACAAAATATCGCAAAGTATCGCACGCCTCCCTTGTTTTTCGGCGGTAACCCGCATAGAATAAGGATGCGGGAGGTGATACGGGATGAACGAACTCAAGTTTTCGGATAACCTGGCAAGGCTCAGACGGGAGATGCGGATCACCCAGGAGGAGCTTGCGGATTTCATCGGCGTGACCAAAGCCGCCGTATCCAAATGGGAAAACGGCCAGAGCATGCCCGACATCCTGCTGCTGCCGCAGCTTGCCTCGTATTTCGGCGTCACCCTGGACACGCTGCTTGGTTACGAGCCGCAGCTGAGCAAGGAGCAGATCCGCCGGTTCATCCTCACGCTGACCGCCGCCTTCGCCCAGAGCCCGTTCGACGAGGTGCTTTTGGAAGTCCGTGCCGCAGCGCGCAAGTACTACGCCTGCTATCCGCTGCTAACGCAGCTTTGCGTGCTGTACCTGAACCATTTCTTCATGGCCAAAGATGAAGCCGCGGCGCGGGCGGTACTGGAAGAAGCCAGGGAGTTGTGCGTGCACATTCTATCGCACTGCAAGGCCGTAGACCTATGCGCCGACGCGGCATCGCTGCGGGCGGTGATCGAATTGCAGCTTGGAAACACCGACGCCGTGATGGAAACCCTGGAACCTCTGCTCGACCCCGCCCGGATTTCCAAGCAGGACGACGCAACGCTGATCATGGCCTACCAGATGGCCGGGAAAGACGAAAAGGCCGCGAAGCACGCGCAGATTTCCATGTACCTAAACCTTCTGTCCCTGGTCAGCGCATCGGTGCAGTATCTGGGGATCGGCGGGGTATCGTCCCCGGACTGCGAAGAAACCATCCGCCGCGTGGATGCGGTCGCCGCGCAATACCGGTTATCGCAGCTGCACCCAAACGTGATGGCCCAGTTCCAGTATCAGGCGGCGCTTTTCCACATGCGCCTTGGGCAGAACGAACAGGCGCTGCTGCGGCTGCGGGCTTACGCGGACACCGTCAAAAGCCTGCTGCGGGAGGGGATCTTCCTGCTGCACGGGGACGACTACTTCACCCGCCTGGACGCCTGGTTTGAAACCCTGGCCCTAGGCCCCAACCCGCCCCGCAACAAGACGCTCGTGCGCCAGAGCGCCCTGCAGAGTTTAGGGCATCCGGCCTTCGAACCGCTGCGCAGCCTCGAGGGCTTCCGTATGATAGAAGCCAACTTACAAAAG
>CAYRPW010000224.1:0-4465 GCA_964426145.1 uncultured Oscillospiraceae bacterium | reverse complement strand
ACAAGCGCCGCGGCCGCATCATGGGCATGAACCAGGTGGACGGCATGCAGAAGCTGGAAGCCGAAGCGCCGCTTGCCGAAATGTTCAAATACGCCACCGATCTGCGCTCCATGACGCAGGCGCGCGGCTACTTCCTCATGAACTTCGAACGGTACGAGGAAGTGCCTGCCATCGTCGCGCAGAAGATCATCGAAAGCTCGCACAAGGACGAAGAAGAAGAGGATTAAATTCCCGCGGGACTCTGATAGCCCTTCCCAACTCCGGGAAGGGTTTTTCCCACAGAAGGAGGGTTTATATGGTCACCACCGTTTGTTTAAATCCGGCAGTCGATAAAAGCGCAGATGTGGAACAGCTGCAAATCGGCAAGGTTCACCGCCTGGGAAACCCCCGCCTTACGATCGGCGGCAAGGGGATCAACGTCGCCGTGGTGCTGGGCAAGCTGCGTGCGGACGTGGGCTGCGTCAGCTTCGTCGGCGAGGGAGACGTTCCGCTTTTCGTGCAGAGCATGGAAAACAACGAGGTGCAGTTCTACGCCATACAAATCCCCGGCAATGTGCGCCGCAACCTAAAGATCATCGACGGGAAAACCCGGATCGTGACCGAGTTTAACGAGCAGGGCCCCCAAGCGGACGACGATGCGTTTGACCAGCTGATGCGCACGCTTATTAGGCTTGCCAAAACCAGCCGGTATGTTGCCCTTTGCGGAAGCCTGCCGCCCGGACGCACGCCGGACACCTATCAAACCATGATGCGCAGAATAAGCGGGAAGCCGCTGATCGTGGATACCTCGGGCCCCGCCCTGCGCCATGCCGTGCAGGAAAAGCCGTTTCTCATCAAGCCGAACCTCATGGAGCTGGAGGAACTGACGCAAACGAGCCTGCCCACCCCGGACGCCGTGAAAAACGCGGCCGTTGCGCTGTGCAAAGCCGGCACCGCGCATGTGGCGGTATCGCTGGGCGAGCGCGGCGCCATCCTCACCAACGGCGAGAGAACCGTGTTCGCGCCAGCCATCCCCGTTTCGGCGGCTTCCACGGTCGGCGCGGGCGATTCCATGCTTGCGGGTATCCTCTACGGTCTGGAACGCGGCGAGACGGCGTTCGAATCCCTGCGCTACGGCGTGGCCGCGGGTTCCGCCTGCGTCAAGGGCGGCAGCGTGCATGCGCTCAGCGTGCAAGATTTCAAAACGTTTCTCGCAAGGGCCGAAGTGCGGGAAATTTAGGCAAACTTTAAAATAATAAGCGCGGGCTGTGCCCGCGCTTTATTTATGTCCTCTTGGGCTATTGCGCAAGCGGAACCGACAGCGGCTGTTCACCAAGTACGTATTCCGTATCGTATACCGTCATCTTCACGCAATCGGAACCTTCTGCCCAAAGCAGTACCGCTTCCTTCGTCACCCGCACGCGGATACGGCAGCCCCGGTGCAGAAGGGGGAAGGCGTAGCCCTCCATCGCTTCGGGCAGGCAAGGCCGCAGCAGCA
Source organism: uncultured Oscillospiraceae bacterium (assembly GCA_964426145.1). Classification (GTDB taxonomy): domain Bacteria; phylum Bacillota; class Clostridia; order Christensenellales; family Aristaeellaceae; genus CAXXOK01. The sequence continues at coordinate 2,988 of CAYRPW010000224.1, read as the reverse complement.
GGCCGTCGCCCCGGATGCGCAGCCCCGCAAAGCCGAACACGATGCCCATGTAGATGCCGCCCATGTTGGCCGCGTGAATGCCGTCGTCGGTATTGCGCTGGGTGTTGTTAAGATCCAATAGCAGGGAGTGCAGATAATACCGGTAGGCCTTCCGGGGATCGCCGATGCGCGCCGCCATCATGGAAAACACGCAGGGGGAAAGCGAGGAATCGTGGGTGGTCACGCGCTCGTAGTATTCGTAGGTCCGGCGGATTACCGCGTCGTCAAGCCCTTCCTCATACAGAAAATGCGCAAGCACCGCGTCCGCCTGCTTGCATACCTGGCGGCGGTACAGATATAACGGGTGGTAGTGCATCAAAAGCGGAAACCTGTCCTTCTCCACGGCGGCAAGGTTCAGGCTGCGCTTGCGCAAAAAACTGTCGTCCTGCGCGTAAATGCCGAGTTTTTCGTCGTACGGCAGGTACATACGGTCAGCCGCCGCCCCAAACGCCTGCATTTCTTCGTCGGTCAGGCCGTATTCGTCCGTAAGCGAGAGCCCGGGGTAGGCGTCCGCCAGTTTCCGGCACAACAGCACGGTGTTTTGCAGGTGGCGCTGTGCCGAAAGGTTGGTGAAATAGTTATTGTTCACCAAACAGGTGTATTCGTCCGGCCCGGTCACGCAGTCGATCCGGAACAGACCATCCTGCCAATGGCCCGCGTCCAGCCACAGGCGCGCGGTTTCGATCAGCATCTCCGCGCCTTTGTCCCGGATGTAGGCAAGGTCGCCGGTAACGAAATAGTAGTCGCACACCGCGTGCGCGATGTCGCCGTTGATGTGGTACTGGGCCGAGCCCGACGGGTAATAGGTGGAGCACTCGCCGCCGGTAATCGTACGCCATGGGTAGAGCGCGCCTTTTTCGTGGCCCAGCAGCCTGGCCTGCCGCTTCGCGCCGTCCAGCGTGTCGTAGCGGAAATCCAGCAGCCTGCGGGCAGTTTGCGGCTGGGTCAGCAGATAAAACGGAAACATATAAATTTCGGTGTCCCAGAAGTAATGGCCCTCGTACCCTTCGCCGCTGAGCCCCTTGGAAGGGATGGAGGCAACGCCGTCCGCGCCTGCGGATTGATACAGGGTATACGCGGCGAAATCCGCGCCTGCCTGCAGGGCAGGCTCGCCGTCCAGCGTAACGCGCGCGCTGGCCCAGAAAGCGCCGAGCAGTTCCCGCTGCCGCCTGTACCAGACGTCCAGGGGAGTCTGGGCGAATTGCTTCGCCAGCTTGATTACAGTTTGCAGCGGATCTGCGTGGATGCGCGTATCCGCGTAAACGCACCATTTCACAAGGGTAAACGGCATCCCCTGCGTTGCGTTGCCCCGAAGCGTTACCGTGTTTTGAAGCGGGGCGGAGCGAACGGAAACGTTCATCGCGCCCGTAAAGGTGTGCAGGGCGGCGCACGCCATGCCCTGCCGGGACTGCGGCGTTTCGCAGCGCATGTACATCACGCCGCCGGCATGCCCGCTTTCCAGGGTTTCCAGCATGCGTTTCGTTTCCGAAGCCTTGCGCGGGTCGTTGGGATCGGCGTCATTGTAAACGTCGCTTTTTTGCGTGGATACGGCTTCCAGCGCGCCCGACCAGTTGAGGGGTGTGAGGGCGATTTCCAGGGTTAACAGCTCCCGGGCGGCAAGCGATGCCATGCGCCGGAACACGATCTCGGTTTCCCGGCCCTGCGGCGACCGCCACACCGCGCGGCGAACGTACACGCCTTCGTCCATCCTGAGCGTCTGATCAAACTCGATAAGCGTTCCCGCAAACGGATCAAACGGCTCCCCCTCCAGCAGAAGGGCTATGCCCAGCTGATCGGGTACGTTGACGATCGTCTGTGCCTCGGCAGGAAAGCCGTACAGCCGTTCGGCATACACCACGGGATAGGTTTCGCAAAACGCGTTGATGTAAGTGCCGCGTATGCTGCGAACACCCGGCGGCGTGCCTTCCTCAAAGCAGGCGCGGGCGCCCAGATATCCGTTGGCTACGTGAAACAGGGATTCCCGGGACGCGATATCTTCCCTGATCAGCCCGCTTCGTGTCAGCTCCATCGGTATGCCTCCGTTACATGCCGGGGTTACCGGCCTGGTTTTGCCGCCGCTGCGCGCCTTCCATCCGCCGGAACTGCTCCGGGGTCAGCCCTTTCATCTTCTTGAATACCTGAATGAAATGGCTTTGGGAGCAGAACTGGCACAGCGCCGCGATATCGGCCATGCTGCCGTTTCCTTCCCGCAGCAGCTTTTCGGCATGGCGTATTCGTTTCCGGCGTATATAGTGGGAAAACGTCTCGCCGATCTCCTGGCGGAAGGTGGTGGATAAATAGGAAGGATTGACGTAGATACTTTCCGCGACGCTTTGCACGGTGACCGGCTCCAGCAGGTGTTCGTTTGCGTAGATGATCGCGGCCCGCACCAGCGCGGATACGCCGCCTTCCTTGCGCCGCTGCACGAGGTGGATGAACTCACGCACCATCGAATACTCGTACTCGGCAAGGCGTTCCATATCCGGCATGCTTTCGATGGTACGGATACAGGAATCGCTTAAGGAGAATGCGGCGTCGGGCATGGCGCCGCCCGCGATCGCCGCGCGGGTGAACAGCGAGCAGCTGCAGATCAGCGAATTCTTCAGCGACCGCAGCGGTTCGTCGGACAGGTTGGCGCGGTGCAGGCGGTTGATCTCCCTAAGCGTGTTCAGCGCGTTGGTCTCGTCCTGCTCGGCGATATACTGGGTAATCTCGCGCTCCATAAAATACGGCGGGTGCCGGTACAGCGCGTCGGCGGACAGGGCAACGTCCGTTTCGGGCACCGCTTCCGCGGCATCCTGCGGCGGAGGCTGACCGCCGCAAAGCAGCTGCAAGAGCCGCCCCGTATAGAAGAAACTGTCTTCCGACAATCGCTGCAGGGAAAGGATAGCCGCGCGCACCGCCTCTCGCTCTTTCACGGAGGCGTAGTAGATCTTCAGCTGCCAGTTC
>CAYRPW010000223.1:2765-4470 GCA_964426145.1 uncultured Oscillospiraceae bacterium | reverse complement strand
GTGGGCGTATCCTCCGGCAACCCCAACGGCGACTGGATTCGCATCGCGCAGGGCGCGGCGCTGCAGTACGGCGCCAACGCGCAGATCACCTATGACCAGATCGCAGCCGCGCTGGGCGAGGGCTTCGCTTCCACGCTTGCCCGCCTCCAGTGCGAAAGCGATATGGACTGGGAAGTGTACGCGGTAACCTTCGGAAAAATGATCGCCCCCTATGTGGAAGCCAAAAACCAGGTGGATTTGGGCGCAACCGGCGCCGCGGGCGCATGGGCGCAGGGCGCGGATGTGAACACCCTCTTAAACGGCGGCACGTTCGACGCGGCCACCATCGTACCCGGCTCCGTGATCACGGTGAACTATTCCGGCGCGGGTTCCATGTGGCTGGTGGGCGTATCCTCCGGCAACCCCAACGGCGACTGGATTCGCATCGCGCAGTTCGAAGCCCCCAGGAACATGAAGGGCGACAAGGTGCAGATCACGTACGACCAGATCGTCGCGGCGCTCGGAGCGGATTTTGCCACCACGCTGGCCCGCCTGCAATGCGAAAGCGATCAGGATTGGGAAGTTTACTCGGTTACGCTGGGCACGGCAGCGGAATAATGTGAGGAGGAAACAGACATGAAAAAAATGGCAAGAATCATCGGTTTCACGCTGGCGCTGATTCTCGTGCTCACAAGCCTGGGCGTGACCGCCTTCGCGGCCGAAGGAAAGCGCAACATCGTCATCGGGCTGTGGTGGGATAAGTATTACGACTCCACCCAAACCGCCCTGGAAGACGATCCTTCCTATCAGGGCACGGTTTCCGACCAGCTTCGGTTTGACGTTGTGAAGATGATCGAGGAAAAATACAACGTCACCATCGAATACCAGAACCTTACCTACGTCGGCGTGCAGGAGAGCATCAACACCTCCATCCTCGCCGGAACGCCGGACTGCGATATCTACCTGGTGGATACCGCCATCGGCATCCCTGCGGTGATGAACGGCTACGCGCTCAACATGAAGGACGTTCTCCCCGCCGACAGCGATATTTTCACCGATAAAGTGGTGATGAACTATCTGGATCTGGGCGACGGCGCCGCCAGCATGCTCAAGCCCGTAGCGGCGCAGACGCAGGTGGAAGCCACCTATCCCTTGATGTTCAACCTTCAGATGATCCAGGACGCAAACCTGGAAGACCCGCGTGACCTGTACGCCCGGGGCGAATGGACGTGGGACAAGTTTGCCGAATACTGCCAGGCGCTCACCAAGGATACCAACGGCGACGGCATGATCGACGTATACGGCTTCGGCGGCTTCCAGGGCGAGTGGTTTGAAAGCCTGCTGATGTCCAACGGCACCAACGTGGCCGCGACCGACGTGGAAAACCTCTCCAGCCCCGCCGTGGGCGAAGTGCTGCAGTTCATGCAGGACATGTACTTAAAGTACAACTGCGCCTACCCGTACGATGAAAGCGATCCCTCCAACATCATGCGCTACATCTACCGCGACGGCCGCTGCGCGTTCTCGCCCGGCGCTGCGTGGATATTGGCCGCGAACGCCGACTACAACTGGGACGGTTCCGCCGCTTCCACCCTCGCGTTCGATATGGTGTTCGTGCCCTGGCCGGTCGGCCCCAGCGGCAACCAGGAAACCAACAAGATGAAGCTTTCAAACGGCGAGTTCTACATCATCCCCGTGGGGGTGGAAGATCCCGAGCTCGTCTACA
>CAYRPW010000223.1:0-2720 GCA_964426145.1 uncultured Oscillospiraceae bacterium | reverse complement strand
CTGGTATAACGGCGACGTCTCCATCCGCGACGACGCGGAGACCCTGGGCTGGTGGTACGGCGTGACCGGCAAGGATCTGGACATTCAGGACTGGAACTTCTCGGTGATGTTTGATTGCGGCCTCAAGGAGCAGTTCGACCTCGTAAGCTCGCTTGGCATCAATATGGATTTCATCGGGCTGTTCAAGGGCGATTACACCCCCGCGCAGTTCCAGGAGACCTACAAACAGCAGTACCAGGACGCGCTGGATCGCATTTACAAGTAAGTTATGCCAGTTCCGCGCTGTCATGCCGGTATCTTGCGCCTCTTTGCGCCGTTGACTTCATCACTGAAACCTCGACGTAGCGCTGCTACTACTTCGGTTTCGTTCTTCGTCAACAACGCAAATTGTTCGCAACCTACCGGGCATGAAGCGCGGACCAGGCATAACACCTGCCCATCCCGGGGGATTTGAGTTAAAGGATCCCCCGGGAAGGATTCGCAGGGGATGTACAAACGGAATTTCTGAAGTAAACCTAAAGTCTCTTCATGAACCCCTCATTTCTTGTCAACAACCATAGAAAGGTGTTTAGCCTCATGAACAACTGGAAGATGATCGCTTCGGATACCCCCCATATGCCCTGGCAGGAAAAGCCCGCGGAGTGCGAGCAGCCGATGTGGCGCTATGAGCATAACCCGGTCATCGGACGCAACCCCGTGCCGGGCGTGGCGCGTATCTTCAACTCCGCCGTCATGCCCTACGAGGGAGGCTTCATCGGCGTATTCCGCGGCGAGCAGGCAAACGGCGTGCCGCATATCTATCTGGGGCGGAGCGCGGACGGGGTTTCATGGTCGTTTGACAGGGAGAAGATCGCCTTTACAAACGCGGCGGGGGAGCCGTTCCAGCCGCCGTCGGCCTACGATCCCCGGCTGGTGAAGGTGGAGGATACCTATTACGTCATGTGGTGCACGGATTTCTACGGCGCGGCCATCGGCATGGCGCGCACGAAGGATTTCCGGCGCTTCGAAAGGCTGGAAAACCCGTTTCTGCCCTTTAACCGCAACGCGGTGCTGTTCCCGCGCAAGCTGAACGGCAACTTTGTGCTGCTCTCCCGCCCGTCGGACGGCGGCCATACCCCCTTTGGGGATATCTTCCTGTCCGAAAGCCCCGATCTGGTTTACTGGGGCAAGCACCGGCACGTCATGGGCCGCGGGCGCGAATGGTGGCAGTCGCTTAAAATCGGCGGCGGCGCCGCGCCGATTGAGACCTCCGAAGGCTGGCTTCTGTTCTACCACGGCGTGGTGCAAACGTGCTCGGGCTACGTGTATTCCGTCGGCGGCGCGATACTGGACATTGCGGACCCATCCAAGGTAAAATACCGCTGTGAAAACTTCCTGCTCACGCCGGAAGCGTGGTATGAGGAACGGGGCTTCGTGCCCAACGTCGTGTTCCCCTGCGCCACCCTGCAGGACCCCGCCACCGGCCGCATCGCCCTGTATTACGGCGCGGCGGACAGCTATGTGGGGCTCGCGTTCACCACGCTTGACACCGTCATGGACTACATTATCAAACACAGCAAACTCACCGGCGACGACGTGGAAATCGGCGTTCGGTAAACGGGCGGAGGCGCGTACGTGGCACACGCAAAACAGGTCAAAATGTCGGACATCGCAAGAGAACTGGGCGTTTCCAAGGTCACCGTTTCCAAAGCGCTGTCCGGCCAGAAGGGCGTAAGCGAGGAGCTGCGCGCCCGCATCCGCAGCCTGGCCGGGGAGCTGAATTACCAGCCGCCTGCCGAGCTGCGCAAAAACCGGCAGGCGGCGGGCAGCAGCATCGGCGTGCTCATTCCCAAGCGCTATTTGAACAGCCACGAAACCTTTTACTGGAAACTCTATCAGGAGGTCGTTTCCCTGGCCCGGCAGCGGGAATGCTTTACCCTGCTCGAGGTCCTGGAGGATGCGGACGCCATGCGCCACAGCCTGCCCAAGCTTGTGCAGGAAAACCGCGCCGACGGCGTGATCATCATCGGCAAGCCCATCAACGGCTACGCGGCCATGCTTGGCAAGCGCTGGCCGCACCCCGTGGTGTTTCTGGATTTTTACGACGCGGACATCAGCGCCGATTCGGTGATTTCCAACGGCTTTTTCGGCGCGTATATGCTCACCAACCACCTGCTGAGCCTAGGCCACCGGGAGATCGGCTACGTGGGCACGCTGCTGTCCACCGCCAGCATCACCGACCGCTATCTGGGCTATACCAAAGCGCTGATGGAGCAGGGCATCGCCGTGCGCCCCGAATGGGTGGTGGACGACCGAAACGCCGAGGGGATGGATATCGAAATCCGCCTGCCAAGCCCCATGCCGACGGCCTTCGTGTGCAATTGCGATTACATCGCCGCGCTGCTCATCAAAAAGCTCCGTTCGGAGGGCTTCCGCGTGCCGGAGGATATTTCCGTGGTCGGCTTTGATAACTACCTCATGCCCGGCCTGTGCGATATCGGCATCACCACCTACGCCGTGGATATCCCCGAAATGGCGCGCATGGCCGTTCGTATGCTCCTCAACAAACTCACCGGCCAGCCCTACCGCGCCGGATTGCAAACCACGGAGGGGTACATTGTGGAGAAGGAGAGCGCGGCCAGGCGGGGGAATGAGGAATTAGGAATGAGGAATTAGGAATGAGGAATTAGGAATGCAGGATAGATTGCTTCGCAATCTTTTCGATTTTTCTGATGACTATA
>CAYRPW010000222.1:0-4488 GCA_964426145.1 uncultured Oscillospiraceae bacterium | reverse complement strand
GTCGTGCTTGGGTACGACGATGCCGCATCCTACGAAACCAACAGCGGATTTCTTGGCGCGCTGATCGGCCGGTATGGCAACCGCATCGCGGGCGCATCGTTCATGATTGACGGAAAAACATACGCTTTGCAGGCCAACAACGGCGCAAACAACCTGCACGGCGGGCCGGAAGGCTTCGGCATGCGCGTGTTTGAAGCCGAAGCGACCGAACGCGGGCTTGTGCTTTCCCTTGTGAGCCCGGACGGCGATCAGGGTTTCCCGGGCACGCTTAACGTGGAGGCAGTCTACACCTTTGACGACGATTACGCGCTGACGATTGCCTACCGCGCGACCACCGACAAGACCACGATCGTCAACCTGACCAACCACAGCTATTTCAACCTCGACGGCCACGACGCCAAGGATATCCGGGACCTGACGCTGCAGGTTTTCGCGGATTTCGTCACCGAAGCGGACGGCGGCTTAATTCCCACCGGCAGGCTGATCCCCACGGCGGACGTTGTGTACGGTTTTCAAAAACCCACGCGGATTGGCGACGTGCTGGACAAACCGGACGCAGCGATGCTTGGCGCGCGCGGCGTTGACTTCAACTATTGCGCGGGCAGGGATCGGGAGGATAAGCTGATCGCAACGCTCTACTCCCCCAAAACCGGCCGTGAAATGCAGTGCATCACCGATCTGCCGGGTGTACAGGTTTACACCGGGCAGGGCCTGAACCAAACCGGAAAGGGCGGGGCGAAGTACGCGATGTACAGCGCCGTTTGCCTGGAAACGCAGCGTTACCCGGATTCCATTCATCACCCGCACTTTCCAAGCGTCGTTTTGCGCCCCGAAGAAGTGTATTTCACCAAAACCACCTACCGCTTCTCGGTACGGTAACCGTTGACAATAATTTTCCGCCGTGCTAGGATTTATGTATCATTCATGAAACGGAGTTGAAAGGATGCGCAAATAAGCCTGCCGCCCTGAACTTTCAGGGGAATGCAACGGTCAGCCGATACGGCTTGGCTTTGTTTGCAATCGGCGGGAATTGCGCGGCCGGAAGGCTCTGTTTTTCTTTGCCGTCCCTTGCGTCAAACACGAGGTGATGTTATGGCTTTGTTACAATGCAATCAAGTATCCTTTGCCTATGAAGGCAGTTACGACGACGTGTTTTCTGACCTTTCCTTCCAGGTTGACACAAACTGGCGGCTCGGGCTGATCGGGCGCAACGGCCGCGGTAAAACAACGCTGCTGCGTCTGATTGCGGGTGTGCTGCCCGCCCGGGGGCAGATATCCGTTCCCCTGCAGCCCGTACTCTTTCCCTTCACAGTGCCGCAGCCGGAGCGCACAACCCGGGAAGTGCTGGCAGGCTTTGCGGCGGAGGAGCCCGTATGGCGGCTGGAGGCGCAGGCTGATCTGCTGGGACTTGGCCCGGAATTGCTTTCCCGTCCGTTTGCCACCTTGAGCCGCGGTGAGCAGACCAAAGTGCAGCTCGCCGCGCTCTTTGCCCGGGAGGACAGTTACCCGCTGATCGACGAACCCACCAACCATCTGGATCTGCAGGGGCGGGAAACGGTCGCGCAGTACCTGTCCGGCAAGAGCGGCTTTATGCTGGTCAGCCATGACCGCAGCTTTTTGAACCATTGCATCACGCACACGCTTTCGCTCAACCGTTCCACCGTTACGGTGCTGCGCGGCAATTTCGACGTTTGGGAGCGGGAGATGGAACGCAAGAACCGTGCCGAAGCGGCGCGCAACGTGCAGTTGAAAAAAGAGATCGTCCGTTTGAAAGAAAGCGCGCGCAGGCAGGCGGATTTCAGCAACAAGGCGGAAAAGGGAAAGTTCAGCGTGCACCCAAGCGAAGTGGCCGCGGTTGACCGCGGGTATGTGGGCGCGCGCGCCGCGGCGCTGATGAAACGCTCGCTCGTCACGCGGGCGAAAATTGAGCGTGACATTGAAGAACGCCAAAGCCTGCTGCACGATGCGGAAACCGTAGGCACGCTGAAGCTTACGCCGCTGGAGCACCCCAAAAAGCGGCTTGTGGAAGTGCGCAGCGCCGTCGTGCGCTACGATAGCCGGGTTGTGCTGCGCGGCGTGGAGTTTGAGGTCAACCAGGGCGATTGCGTAGCGCTGACCGGACCCAACGGATGCGGGAAAACCAGTATTTTTCGCACCCTGTGCGGGGTTGCGGACGCGCTGCAGGGAGACGTCCGCATGGCCGGAAACATCATAATCAGCTACGTGCCGCAATCGACGGAACACCTGCGCGGCGAACTGGAGCGTTTTATCGGGGAAACCGCCGCCGACGAAACGCTGTTCAAGGCGATACTGCGCAATATGGATTTCGGGCGGCAGCAATTTGACAAAGACATTTCCCAGTATTCCGAAGGGCAGAAAAAAAAGCTGCTCCTTGCGCGCAGCCTGTGCCAGTCCGCCCATCTGTACATATGGGACGAACCGCTGAACTATATCGACGTGTTCAGCCGCGTGCAGCTGGAAACGCTGATCCGGGAGTACCGGCCGACCATCCTCCTGGTGGAGCACGACCGCGCGTTTCTGGAACGGGTGTGCACGAACCTCATCACGCTGGGTTAACCCGCCGTTTTATGAGTTTCGCAATCAGCGTTTCCGGCGCAACGCCCATAAGCCCCGGGATGTTTAAATCAGCCATCGGCAGGCGTTTTCTGCTTCCGATCCCCACCGCAAGCATCCCGGCGTTGTGCGCGGCTTCCACGCCCGCCTCCGCGTCCTCAAACACCACGCATTGGGCGGGCGGAATGCCGATCTCCTCCGCGCCCCGCAAAAACACCTCGGGATCGGGCTTCGCCCGCGTCACTTTCGTTCCGTCGATCACGGAATCAAACAGCTCCGCAATTTTCAGCTTTTCCAGGATCAGCGTTGTATTCTTGCTGGCGCTGCCAAGCGCGATGCGAAACCCCGCCGAACGGGCATCCAGCAAAAACTGCCTGGCGCCGGGCAGGATTTCATCTGCCCGCAGCTGCCGGATATACGCTAAATAGAGGTCGTTCTTCCTTGTGCAGTAGGCCTGTTTGAGTTCCTCCGGCAGCGTGATTTGGTTGATTTCCAGAATAATCTCAAAGCTGCGGACGCGGCTGACGCCCTTGAGGCGTTCGTTATCCTTTTTGGAGAAGCGCAAACCCAGCGTGTCTGCCAGTTCTTTCCATGCCAAATAATGATACTTCGCCGTATCCACGATGACGCCGTCCAGATCGAAAATCAATCCGCGGATCACGAAACGCCCCTCCCGGCCGCACGCCTATTTTCTGTCCGGCAGCACATAGCCAACCTTGCGCTTCACCTTGCCCAGCGTATACTGCGCGCGGGCCGCCACGGTTTCCGCATTGCGGCTGAGCACGCCCTGCACGTACGCTTTATCCGCCATCAGACGGCTGTATTCCTTCTGGATCGGGGTTAAGGCCTCCACCACGGCGTCCGCAACGGCAGCTTTCAGCTCGCCGTACCCCTTGCCCGAAAGCAAAGCCGTGACCGCCTCGATCGGTTGGCCGGTGAGTGCCGCCGCAATGGACAGCAGGTTGCTCACACCCGGCTTGTTTTCAGGATCGAAACGGATTTCCGCTTCGCTGTCGGTAACGGCGCGCTTGATCTTGCGGCGGATGTCCTCGGGTTTATCGAGCATACTGATATACGTGTCCTCGGTATCGGACTTGCTCATTTTCTGCGTAGGCTCCTGCAGGCTCATCACGCGGCTGCCGATTTTTCCGATATAGACTTCGGGAATGGTGAAAACGTCGCCGTAGAGATTGTTGAAGCGCAGGGCAATGTCGCGCGTCAGCTCCAGATGCTGTTTCTGGTCGGAGCCGACGGGCACGAGATTGGTCTGATACAAAAGGATGTCCGCGGCCATCAGCACGGGATACGTGAACAGGCCCGCGTTGATGTTTTCCTCGTGTTTGGCCGATTTTTCCTTGAACTGCGTCATGCGCTGCAGTTCGCCCATATACGTAAAGCAGCTCAAAATCCATGCAAGCTCCGCATGCGCCGGCACATGGCTCTGGCAGTAAATCAGGCTTTTCTCCGGGTTGAGCCCCGAGGCGATATACAGCGCCGCCAGCTCCAGGGTGCGTTTGCGAAGCTGGGCGGCATCCTGCCGGAGGGTGATTGCGTGCATGTCGACGATCGCGTAAATGCAGTCGTACTCGTTTTCCAGCAGGGCAAAATTACGCAGCGCGCCGATATAGTTGCCGATCGTCAGCACGCCGGACGGCTGAATGCCCGAATAGATGATGGGTTTGCGTTGCGGCGCAGAGTCTGTCATGGTCAATCCTCCGTTATTTTCATTCCGGGCGCACGTGCTTGACGTACGTATACAGCACGTCGGTGATCGCCGCCCCGATATTGGTATACACCCGCAAAATTTTCGCGTTGTTGCTTACGAACGTGGACGTGATCCGGGAACACTCCAGCGAAAAACAGGTATCCAGCGTTTTCTTGTGCAGTAGGGTGCCAAGGCCGCGGTTGTGTTCC
>CAYRPW010000221.1:335-4506 GCA_964426145.1 uncultured Oscillospiraceae bacterium | reverse complement strand
ATTCCGACGGCGACGGGATACTGGACAAGATCATCGACGGCAAACCGCGCAACCTGCGCCTGCGCTTGTATGTGTACGAAGACCCGGATAACAACGTGCGCTTCGAAACCGCGAACATGATTGCCGATATGCTGGAGAAGCTCAAAATCAAAGTTGCGATCGAAACCATGACCTATGCGCAGGTACAGGAGAAGCTGCAGGCGAACTCGTTCGATCTTGTGCTGGCCTCCTTCCAGATGGACGTGGTGCCCGACGCCGGGTTTCTTCTGATGAAGGGCAACACCGCCAACTACGGCCGGTATGCGTCCGACACGATGACGGATTTGTTCTATGATCTGCGGGAAAGCGAATCGCAGGAGGCTTTCAAAAGCAACTGGCAATTGATCCAGCAGCAATTCGCCCAGGACGTTCCCTTTATCTGCCTGTTTTACCGCGCCGGCGCTGTGCTGACGCGCAAGATGTATTCCTCGGTCGGCGATTACCGGGAATTTGAACTCCTGCGCGGAATTGAAGATTTCGGACGATAGTGGGGAAGGTACCGTATGATGATGAGCCGATGGACAAGGGTCTGTGCCGTTTGTACCGCGCTCCTGCTCGTATGGGCGGGCACGGGCGCGGCGGAGGAAACCGTTACCGCAGCCCCTGCTGCGGCGGAAACGGCGCAGCATGAAGCACCGCAGGCAACGCCGGAGCCGGAGCAGGCGATTGATCCGGGCACGCTGCCCGAGAACATCGAAAGACTGCTGGAAACGGCGGCGCAGGAGATCGGGTACACGGAGGAAACCGACGGCTACACCAAGTACGGCGCGTGGACGGGCGACCCCTATGCGCAGTGGTGCGCGGAGTTCATCTGCTGGAGCGTGCACATGACGGATCAGCTGTACGGCACGGCGATGCTCGACGTCACCTATCCCTTCTACACGGGCCAGAACACCGGGCGGAACTGGTTTGTAACCCGCGGGCGCTTTGTGTACCGGCGCGGCTACCAGCCGGGCTGGGGCTGGCAATGGCTGAAAAACGGCACGGGGCTGATGCAGACGAACGAGTATATCCCGCTGCCGGGTGATCTGGTGTATTTCAGCTACGGCTCCTCGGGCGATACCACGCACGTGGCGCTGGTGGAATACTGCGCCTATGCTGCCGGCGGCGGCGTGAACATCCATGTGATCGAGGGCAACAACCCAAATAGCGTCCAGCGCGCCGTATACCCGCTGGACAATTCCCAGATTTTAGGCTTCGGCTGCTGGGCGGATGTGGTGGACACCACCATGCAGTACGGAAACACGGGCGATAAGGTGCTTGCTCTCCAGCAATCCCTGGGCAAGCTGGGCTATCTTTCCCAGCGGCATTTCACCTCCACCTATGCCAGCAACACGCGGCAGGCCGTGCTTTTGTTCCAGCAGACGATGGAAGGCAAAACGCCTTCGGGCATTGCGGACCGGGAAACGCAGCTTGCCATTGAGCACGCCGTTTTGAAGCTTGCGTTTGATGACCCGAATTCCTGGCTGGTTTCGGACGGCAACTGACGGGCCCCCGGCGTTCGCGGCGGCTGCCGGGCGCGGCTTGCATCCCCGGTCCGGGTATCGCGGCAGGCCGTCGGCGGGTTTCCAATGAAAAGCGTATGGAGGAACGGCATGCGGATCATCGCGGGCATCCTGGTCGCCTTGTGGCTGTGCCTGCCGCTTCCGGCATCCGCCGGGGACGGAGTGCGGCACAACCGCGCGCTGCTCATCGGCATGGACCTGTTTGTGACGCTTCCCAGCACCTATCCGTCGTCGGCCAACAACGTGCAGGACATGTACCGGGCGCTGCTGCACAGCGCGGTTCCGTTTATGGAGATCCTGACGCCGGACGAACCCGTGACCACCGCGCAGGCCCTTGGGGCATGGATCACCCGGGCGTTCGGCCAGGCCGATGCGGACGACTGCAACACCCTGTACATCTCCACCCACGGCGCGTACGACGAAGCCGGGAACATGGCCCTGCTGCTGAGCGACGGCAGCGCCGAAAACCGCCTTACCGCTTCGCAGCTGGAAGCGCTGTTCGAAGGCATCTCCGGCACGAACATCCTCCTGCTGGACGCCTGCTATTCCGGCGCGTTCATCGGCAAGGGCATGCAAAAGCCGCGGGAGCCCGTTTCCTTCCGATCCGGCAGATTTAAGGTTCTCACAAGTTCCGGGGCCATGGAGGAAAGCTGGTACTGGAACGGCCGCAGCGACGGGGCGCAGGGTTCGTTCTATTTCACGCAGATCCTTACCCAGGGCATCAGCCCGCTGTGGAACTATCCGGCGGACGGCAACCGCGACGGCAGCATCACGCTTTGGGAGCTGTACCGGTATATGCTCAAAAACAACGGCGCGTCCACGCCGCAGGTCTACCCGCAGGAGGACGATACCGTGGTTTTCGCCTACGACCCGGACGCGGAGCTGACCGACGGGCGCTCTCCGGTTGTGGACGTTACGTTTTCCGACGACCTAATCACCGCCGATCAAAGCCTGACGCTTGCCTTTACGGCGCTTCGGCCCGTGCGCGTTGCGTACCAGATCGTCTACCGCAGGGACGGGCGCTGGCAGTTTGACGAGGCCGAGCTTGTGTACGACGAAGCCGAGCGCATCACTGCCCTGGGCGATCTGGCGGGCGCCATCCTGCCGGGGCGCAAGGAACGCGCCATCGCCCTGCAAAAGGACACGGACGACTTGTACGGCTATGTGCTGCTGCAGGTGCTGACCCTTGAAAACGGCTCGCTGACCGTGCAAACCGGGCACCTGATCACCGTGACGCCGCCTGCGGGCACGCTTCTGCTGCAGGTATCCGCGCCGGAGTATTTTGCGGCGGCGGACGGCGCGGAGCTGCCGATCTTCGTGGAACACTCGCTGCCCTGCGGCTTAAGCGTGACGGTTTTCAATTCCGCCGGGGAGCCTGTGAAGCGGCTCTGCTACAAAAGCCCGTCCAGGCCGCTGTCCATCGTGCCCGAGGGCAGCTGCTTTTACTGGAACGGGCGCGACGCGGCGGGAAACCCCGTGCCCGAAGGCAGTTACCGCGTGCTTGCGGAAGCCTGGATCGGGGATACCTTATATACGGCGCAAAGCGGCGATATACGCATAACGCGATAGAAAGAGGGAACCTGGCAATGAAACTGATGATCGTCATCCCCTGCTACAACGAAGAACAGGTGCTGCCGGAAACCGCCAGACGGCTGACGCAGAAGATGAAGCAGCTCGTCGACGGCGGCCTGTGCGGCGCGGACAGCCGCGTGCTGCTGGTGGACGACGGCAGCAAGGACGAAACCTGGCGGACGATTGCCGCCCTGTGCGAACAAAACCCGCTGTTCGAGGGCTTGAAATTAAGCCGCAACCGCGGGCACCAGCATGCGCTGCTCGCGGGGCTGATGACGGCGCGCAGACATTGCGACGTCAGCATTTCCATGGATGCCGACCTGCAGGACGATATGGACGCCATCGACCGGTTTCTGGCCGAGTACGCAAACGGATGCGACGTGGTGTACGGCGTGCGCAACAAGCGCAAGACCGACACGTTTTTCAAACGGCAGACCGCGTTGTTTTTCTACCGGCTCATGAAAGGGCTGGGCGTGGACATCGTGTTCAACCACGCGGATTACCGCCTGATGAGCAAACGCGCGCTGGACGCGCTGGCCTCGTTCTCCGAGGTCAATTTGTTCCTGCGCGGCCTGGCGCCGCTGATCGGCTTTCAGACCGGCACCGTGTATTACGACCGCACCGCACGCTTTGCGGGCGAGAGCAAGTACCCGTTCAAAAAAATGCTCGCCTTCGCCATCGACGGCATCACCAGCTTTTCCGTGAAGCCGCTTCGGCTGATCACGACGCTGGGGATCGTCATACTGGTCATATCGCTGTTGATGCTCGTGTACACGCTGATCTCCTGGATTGCAGGGAAAACCGTCGTCGGCTGGACCAGCACCCTGGCCTCCATCTGGATGATCGGCGGCATTCAGCTGTTCTGCCTGGGTGTGATCGGCGAATACATCGGCAAAATCTACAACGAGGTCAAGCGCCGCCCGCGCTTCATTATCGACCGGTATTTAAACGCCGAACACGCCGACCCCGTGGCGGACGAATAAGGCATACGGACAGATTGAAGGGGCCGCACGCTGGTGCGGCCCCTTTGCCTGTCGAAAAAGCTACATCTGCTT
>CAYRPW010000221.1:0-291 GCA_964426145.1 uncultured Oscillospiraceae bacterium | reverse complement strand
AAACAAGGCTACGCCCTTCATTTCCTTCAGAAACTCGAGGGCTAGTCAGGCCTGAACTCCAGCAGATCGCCGGGCTGGCAGTCCAACACCTCGCACATCGCGTTCAGCGTGGAAAAGCGGATGGCGCTGATCTTTCCAGTTTTAATGCGCGACAGATTGACGTTCGCTACGCCGACACGCTCGCTAAGCTCCTGTAGAGAAATTTTACGGTCAGCCATCACGCGGTCAAGCCTGAGTATAATCGCCATTGGCCCACCTCACAGTGTTTCGTCCACTTGATTTTGCAGTTGT
>CAYRPW010000220.1:0-4508 GCA_964426145.1 uncultured Oscillospiraceae bacterium | reverse complement strand
ACCACGCGCCCGGAAACGATGCTGGGCGATACGGCGGTCGCCGTGCACCCGGATGATCCCCGGTATCAGACCCTGATCGGGAAAACGGTGATCCTGCCGATCATGAACCGCGAAATCCCCGTGGTTGCGGACTCCTATGTGGACATGGCCTTCGGTACGGGCGCGGTGAAGATCACGCCCGCGCACGACCCCAACGACTTCGAAGTTGCCCAGCGGCATAACCTGCCTATCCTCCTTGTGACCGATGAAAACGGCGTGATGAACGAAAACGCCGGGAAATATCAGGGCATTCCCGAGAAAAAGGCGCGCTTTATGGTCGCCGATGAACTGAAGGAACTCGGCGTTCTGGTGAAGGTGGAAGACTACCGCCACAACGTGGGCACCTGCTACCGCTGCCACACCACCGTGGACCCGGTCACAAGCCTGCAGTGGTTCGTGCGCATGAAGCCACTGGCCGAACCGGCCATCGAAGCCGTGAAGGAAGGCAAAACGAAGTTCGTGCCGGAGCGCTTTGCGAAGGTCTACTTCAATTGGATGGAAAACATCCGCGACTGGTGCATTAGCCGCCAGCTATGGTGGGGTCACCGCATTCCCGCCTGGTATTGCGATCAGTGCGGTGAGATCGTCGTCGCCAAGGAAACGCCTTCGGCATGCCCAAAATGCAGCGGCACCCGGCTCCGGCAGGATGAGGACGTACTGGACACGTGGTTTTCCTCCGGGCTTTGGCCGTTCTCCACGCTGGGCTGGCCGGAGCAGACGGACGACCTCCGGTACTTCTATCCCACGTCCATGCTGGTGACGGGCTACGACATCATCTTTTTCTGGGTGGCCCGCATGATCTTTTCGGGCATCGAACAGATGGGGGAAACGCCGTTTGATACGGTGCTCATCCACGGCCTGGTGCGCGACGCGCAGGGGCGCAAGATGTCCAAAAGCCTCGGCAACGGCGTGGATCCGCTGGAGATCATCGAAAAATACGGCGCGGACGCGCTTCGCTTTTCGCTGGCCATGGGCGTTAGCCCCGGCAACGACACGCGCTATACCGACGAGAAAACCGAAGCCGCCCGGAATTTTGTGAACAAAGTCTGGAACGCGAGCCGCTTTGTGCTCATGAACATGGATACCCGCGAGGAGATCGACCCCGAACTGCTCACCCTGCCCGACCGGTGGATATTGTCGCGGCTCCAGCGGGTGATTGCGGAGGTGGGCAGGCACATTGAGGACTGCGATTTCGGCATGGCTGCCGGAAAACTGTACGATTTTACGTGGAGCGAGTTCTGCGACTGGTATATCGAGCTATCCAAAGGCCGCCTGATGGGCGAGGACGAGGCGCAGAAAAACAACGTGCGCGCGGTGCTTTACACGGCGCTGGAGAGCATTTTAAAGCTCCTGCATCCCTTCATCCCCTTCGTCACGGAAGAGGTGTACGGCTATCTGCCCGCCTCGGAGGGGCTGCTGATCACGGCGCAATGGCCGGAGCCTAACCCCGCCTATGATTTCCCCGCCGAAGAAAAGCAGATGGAAGGCATCATGGAAATCATCCGCACCATCCGAAACCTCCGCGCCGAGATGAAGGTGGAGCACGGAAAGCGCACGCGCATCCGGCTGATTGCGCAAAGCGGCTGGGAGGACGCGCTATCCATCGTCGAACCCTACTTGCAGCGGCTTGCGGGGGCGAGCCATGTTACGGTCGGCTCCGGCGCGGACGCCGAAACGGAGAAAACCGTCAGCGCGGTTTGCGCGCCCGCGGAGATCCGCATTCCGCTGGGCGAGCTTGTGGACGTCGGCAAGGAAATCGCACGCCTGGAGAAAGAAAAGACGAATCTCGAAAACGAAATATCACGTGCGGAGGCAAAGCTCTCTAACCCCGGCTTTGTCGCCAAAGCGCCCGCGGATCTTGTGGAGAAGGAAAAGGAAAAGATCGGCGTCAATAAGGGCATGCTTGACAACCTGACGCAGCGTATCAAAGACCTGCAAGAGGTTTAGCATGGAAAACGAAAACCGGCCGTTTCACCATCAGCCCGTGCTGTTTGATACGGTGATGGAGTGGATGCGCCCCAGGGCGCAGGGCGTGTATTTGGATTGCACGCTGGGCGGCGGCGGCCACGCGGAGGGTATACTTGCGGCAAGCGGCGGTCAGGCGGCCTATTACGGCATCGACCGCGATGAAGAGGCGATCCGCGCCGCTTCCGCCCGTCTTGCGGCGTATCCGGGCTTCCACGCCATCCGCGGCAATTTTCACGACGTGGCGGGGATGAACCTGCCCAAACTCGACGGCGCGCTGATCGATCTTGGCGTGAGCAGCCACCAGCTGGATACGGCCGAGCGCGGTTTCAGCTATCACGAGGACGCGCCGCTGGATATGCGGATGGATGCGTCGGCGGGGCAAACGGCGGCCGAATACCTGGCCAACGTTTCCGTGGCGGAGTTCACCCGTGTGCTGCGGGAATACGGGGAAGAAAAATGGGCGGCGCGCATTGCGCAGATCTTGGATGAAAAACGAAAAAGCCAGCCCATCCTGACAACGCTGGATCTGGTGCGCGTAGTGGACGCCGCCATTCCCAAGGCGGTGCGCCGCAAGGACGAGGGACACCCGGCGCGGCGCACCTTCCAGGCGGTGCGCATCGCCGTCAACGACGAACTGGCGCCGCTGGAAGCGGCTCTTCGGGAGATTGCCGGAATGCTCTGCGACGGCGGCAGGCTGCTTGTAATCACGTTCCACTCGCTGGAGGACCGGATTGTGAAAACCACCTTCCGCTCGCTGCAAAACCCGTGCACCTGTTCGCCCAAAGCGCCGATCTGCACCTGCGGCAAACAGCCGCTGGGCAAGGTGCTGGGCGGCGGGGCCATCGCGCCTACGGCGGAGGAAATTGCGCAAAACCCCCGCGCCCGCAGCGCGAAACTCCGCGTGTTTGAAAGAAGGGGGTGAAAGTATGCCTTCGCTTTTCGTGGTCGCAACCCCGATCGGCAACCTTAATGATATGACTGCCCGTGCGGTGGAAACACTTAAAACGGTCAGTCTGATTGCGGCGGAGGATACCCGCGTAACCCGCAAGCTGCTTGCAGCGTTTGACATTCACACCCCGCTTACCAGCTGTCACGAGCATAACGAAACCGAAAAGGCGCAGGCCATCGTCACCCGCATGCAAGAAGAAGGCATCAGCGTCGCCCTGACCACGGACGCGGGCACGCCCTGCATCAGCGATCCGGGCAGCATTCTGGTCCGCCTTGCGGTGGAAAGCGGCATCGAGGTCGTTGCCATCCCCGGGGCCTGCGCCATCCCCGCGGCGCTGAGCATCAGCGGGTTTCCGTTGGAGGAATTCACGTTTTACGGCTTTTTGCCGCGCCAGAAAAGCGCGCTGCAGGAAAGGCTGAAGGCAATCGCAGAGCAATCGAAAGTCGCGGTCGTATACGAATCCCCGCATCGCATCCTTGCGCTTTTGGAGAGCGTTACGGCGGTGCTGCCGGAAACGCAGGTAAGCGTCAGCTGCGATCTTTCCAAGAAGTTCGAACGCACCCTGCGCGGGGGCGCTGCCGAGGTTTTGGCGCAGCTTCAGGCAAACCCCAAGGCGGAGAAGGGCGAATACTGCGTCGTACTGCAATGGCAGCAAAGACCTGCGCAAACGGATGAAACGCCCGCGGTATCGCTGGAAGCGCTGCTGTTCAACGGCGTTATCGCCGGCCTCTCGCTGCGCGGCAGCATGGACAGGCTCGTTGAACAGGGGCACCGCAAAAACGCGGTTTATGCCGCGGGCCTGCGCGTGAAAGCGCTGCTCAAGTAAAGGTTTTTACGGTTTGATTTCCAACTCAATTTCATCGCGGAGGGGAATACCGTCGTTCCCGAGGAACGGGATGCCGGGTTTCAATTTCCGGGACAGGTCCAGCATATTCAAGCGCAGCGCCCGCAAGGTAAACCCGCGTTTTTGATAAAACCGAATCGCATGCGTATTATCGTTCGTCGTCGTGACGATGATGTTTTGTATACAAAGTTCTCTGGCAACGGCTTTCACGCGCTCGATCAGCGCCGTGCCGATACCGCTGCCGGGGCGCAGGCTTTCCAGCGCCATGATTTCACATTCGGCTTCACGCAATTCATACAGCAAGTACCCAAGAATCGCGCCTGCTTCGTTCACCGCGGCGATGCCGGGCAGCGTGCGGCTGTCCCGCAGGCTTCCGTTTACCGCAAGGGCTGGCCCTGCCCACGCCTCATCAAACAACGGCTGCACCGCGCCGCGCAGCGTTTCGTCTATCGGCACGATGGAAAAATGCTGCGCTTCCTTCATACGTTCTCCTCGCGCTCAATTCGCGGCAGCAGCTTCGCTTCGCCGCTGTGCAGGGTGCGTTCCTCCCCGCCGTCCGGTTTGACGATCAGACCGCCCAAAGAATCGATGCCCACGGCCGTCGCCAGAAACGTATCGTTGCCCACCGTACACTGCACGCGCCCGCCGATGGTCAGGGAGCGCGCGCGGTACTCGGCTAAAAACGTGTCCCGGTTCTGCGCAAATTGG
>CAYRPW010000219.1:0-4515 GCA_964426145.1 uncultured Oscillospiraceae bacterium | reverse complement strand
ATCCGCGTCAAAATATCGCCTGCGGGAAGCCCCTGGTTTTCGCAGCCGAAGGCGAGTTCGGAGTTGGTATCCACGCAGAAAAACTGAGAACGCGGGTTTTGGAATACGCTGCCCACATGGACCGCGATTTCATACAGCGGCATTTTCGCGGCGTCCCTGCCCAAAAGCAGAACCTCGCCGGTCAGCCTGCCCGGAAAGTATTGCGGGATCAGCCCGTTGATCAGGCGGGTCAGGGTGGTTTTGCCGCAGCCGGATTCGCCGCAGAGCACCACCACCTCGCCCTTCCTGATGCGGAGATTGATGTTTCGCAGGCCGCCGCCCTGCGCGCCGCTTTCATATTGAAAGGAAACGTTCCTGAGCTCTATCATCCGTTCACTCCTCATAACAGCAGGTAAAGGATAAACACCGTGGCGGAAACGGCGACGTATGCGAAATCTGCAGGGTGAAAACCGAGCCGGCAGATGTTGGTTCGTTTAACTGGGCTGCCCATTCCGCGCGTCAGGGCGGAGCTGGAAAGCTCCTCGCCGATCTTGACGCAGGAAATGAACAGCGGAACGAGCCGGTATTCCACAAGCGCGGCCGGGCCGCCCCGCGTTTTCCCCAGGCGGACGTCCCGCATGCGCATGGCGTCTTGAATGGAGGCCGATTCCTCCCCGATGGTGGGGAAAAACCGGAACATCACCGAAAGCGGGATGATGATCTGCCTGGGCAAACGCATCCGCTCCATGGCGGCCACGAATTCGCTGACGGTGGTGGTGGTCAGCAGATAGTGGCCCAGCAGCAGCGCGGGCAGCATCCGGCATACGACGCTCGTCAGCATCACGATGACCAGGTTCCAGGCGCCGGGCACCCTATCGACCCACAGCACGTCGCCGACAAGCGCCAGCGCATACAGCAGCCCCCAGAAGGCGGCGCGCCGATACCGCCCGCTCAGCGCCACCAGGGAAACCGGCACGGCAGCCGTGATCGCCAGCACATACCACTGGCTCACGGTGAACGCCGCTATGTTGATCAGCAGCAAGGTTAAAATTTTCGTCCGGGGATCCAGCTTCATTCCCGTTTCCCGCGCAGCGCTGCGCATATAGCGATCCTGCATTCCAGCCGCCCCTCTCCGCAGAGCCTGAACGCCGACGCGCAGGCTCTGCGGAATTGTTTCGCGTTCAGGCGATCCCCGCCCGTTTGAAGTGCTTTTTCAGCATGCCCAAGCCCACGAACGCGCCGATGATGCCGCCCGCAATTGCCATCACCGGGAATGTCCACGAGATTTTGTCAAAGATCGCGAAGGTTGCCTGCATGTAGTCCGTACCCATGCTGTCGGACAGAAACTTTTCAAAGGTATCCTTCATAATCCAGAAAGGCATCAGCATTCCCAGGATCCACAGGCTGAACACCGTGTGGCCCGCCACCGACGCCTTGACGCTTTTATACTGTCCCGCCCTGCAAATCAAATCGGCCAGCAGCCCGAACACGATCCCGGTGATGAGCGGCACAAAGGTATGGCCCGTCAGCATCATCAATCCGCCGCAGATCGTGCCCATAATGGTGATCATGCCGAAACTTTTGACCTTCGTGAGGAAAAGCATGAAGGGAATGCCGCAGACGATGGGCACGATCAGCGGCAGGAGCGCGTAGAACACCGGAATGTACCCCAGCGTCCCGCACAAAAACATCAGTACGAAATAGATGGCCGTAAAAATACCCACGGTAATCAGATCCTTGCCCTGCAGCCCCTTCCTCCCCGTTTGCCCGTTGCCCGCCCGTTTCTTTTGCATAAAATGATCCTTTCTGCCAGATGGCATATCGTGTACCTAAACGCTCCAGCCCAGGCTCTCCTGTTGGATATGCCAGAGTTTCGCGTACAGCCCGTTTTGTGTGAGCAGCTCTTCGTGCGTGCCCTGCTGGGCAAGGGTGCCCTCGTCGAGCACGAGGATCTGGTTCGCCCCGGCGACGGTTTTCAGCCGGTGGGCGATCACGATCACCGTGCGGCCTTTGATCAGCGCGGAAATGGCTTCCTGAATCAGCACTTCGTTCTCCGGGTCGATGGAGGCGGTCGCTTCGTCCAGAAGCACGATGGGCGCGTCCTTGAGTATCGCCCGTGCGATGGAAATCCGCTGGCGCTCCCCGCCCGACAGCGTGCACCCGTTTTCCCCGATGAGGGTGTCGTACCCGTTTTCCATTTTCCGAATGAATTCGTCGCACCGGGCCACTTTGGCGGCCGCGTGCACCTGCGCGTCCGTTGCGCCTTCTTTTCCGATGCGGATATTGTTGATGACGGTGTCGTTGAACAGCACCACGTCCTGGAACACAAAACTCATGGACTTCATCAGCGTTTCGGGGTCCATCTCGCGGATATTCCGGCCGCCGATCAGGATCTGCCCCTGGTTAACGTCCCAGAACCGCGCGATGAGCCGCGAGACCGTGCTTTTCCCGGAGCCGGACGGGCCGACGAGCGCCGTCACCGCGTCCTGCGGCAGCTTGGCGCTTAGGTTTTTGATGACGTTTTCTTTGTTGTAGGCGAAGGTGACGTTTTTAAGCTCGATATTGTAGTGGGGCAGAACAACGCTCGCGTCGCCCTCCATGGCCGGCTCCTCGCGGAGCTGCTGCATGCGCTTGGTCGACGTGAACAGGTACATCACCTCGGCCAGCATGGTTAAAATTGCCAGGACCGGCGCGTAAATACGGGTGCTGATCATGGTGTAGGTCAGGAATTTGACCGCGTCCAGCGTGCCCGCCGTCAGCAGGTTGACGCCGACGAGGATCACCACGCCGATGCCCACCTGCAGCACGACGGAGGACAGGGTGACGAAGCTTCCGGCGATCGCCTCAAAGGTGATGGCCTCCTTCATCATCTGTTTGAGCGCCGCCTTGAGCGCCGCCGATTTTTCACCCGAAAGCCCGAAGGCCTTCACGACCTTGATGCCGTCCAGGTATTCCTGAATCTGCTTGGAAACGTTCAGCTTCGCGCGCACATGGCGTTCCCCGAATTTCTTCTGGATCTTGCGGGAAAGAACGATCACGCCGATGGAAATCGGCAGCACGAACAGCAGGGCGAGCGTCATGCGCCAGTCGTAGAACAGGAGCATGACGGAAACGATCGTGAGCGAGATGGCGTTTCCGGCAATCTGCGGCACGGCGTGGCTCATCATCTGCTCCACGGTGGCGCAGTCGCCCATGATGTTTGTCGTCAGCTCGGACAAATCCTTGCGGTTGAAAAACGACAGCGGCAGCCTGCGCATATGCTCCGCAACCTCGATGCGGATGTTGGTGCTTTCCGCGTAGGCGGTGGTGTAGGTTTTGTCATACTCTACGCTGTACACAAGGAAGTAAAGCGCTGCGGACAGCAGCCCGAAGCCAAGAAGCGTCCATAGCCTGCCCGTATCCAGCGGCGTTCCCGCGGCCAGGGGCGCGACGATCACCTGCATTGCCTGCATGATCACCATGAAGGGAATAAAGAGAACGATATTGGCAAGGACGCAGACAAAGATCGCCCGCTTCAGATTTTTGGCTCCCTTATCGGACAAACGGAGGAGTTTTTTAAGCATGGTTCGCCACCTGCCTTTGCGTAATCGTCCAGCTCATGGCCGAGGTGTACTGCTCCCACATGCGGCTGTACCGCCCGGCGGCGTTTGCAAGGGTGTCGTGCCTGCCTTC
Source organism: uncultured Oscillospiraceae bacterium (assembly GCA_964426145.1). Taxonomy (GTDB): domain Bacteria; phylum Bacillota; class Clostridia; order Christensenellales; family Aristaeellaceae; genus CAXXOK01. The sequence goes on along the minus strand of CAYRPW010000219.1, from coordinate 864 downwards.
CTCGGCAAGCCTGCCCTCGTCAATCACCAGGATTTTATCGGCGCCCCGCACTGTGGACAGCCTGTGGGCGATGATGATGACGGTTTTGTTCTGCATCAGATGTTCGAAGGCAAGCTGGATCTTCTGCTCGTTTTCCGGGTCGGCAAAGGCCGTGGCTTCGTCCAGCACGAGGATCGGGGCGTTTTTGAGGATTGCCCGGGCGATGACGATGCGCTGCTTTTCGCCGCCGGAGAGATGGATGTTGTTGGTTCCGATCACCGTGTCGTAGCCGCTTGGAAGCTTTTCGATGAACTCTTGGCACTGCGCGGCTTTGGCGGCGGCAACCACGTCATCGCGGCTTGCGTTTTTCCTGCCGATCCGGATATTGTCCAATATGCTCTGCTGGAACAAAAACACGTCCTGGAACACGAAGCTGACGATGCTCATCAGGTACTCGCTTGCCATATCGCGGATATCCACGCCGCCGATCTTGATGCTGCCCGCGTTCACGTCGTAGAAACGCGGAATCAGATGGGCGATGGTGCTTTTGCCGGAGCCAGACGGCCCCACCAGGGCCGTGACCGCGTTTTGCCTTGCTGTAAAGCTGACGTCATGCAGCGCTTCCGATTCCCCGTACGAGAAGCTGACGTTGGTAAAGGTGAGTTCAAAACTGTCCGCGGTTTTGGGCCGGGCCGCCTCGGGGAGCGGCTGCTGGGCGAACACCCTGTCCATGCGCTCGATGCCGTCGGCAATCTGCTTGCCTTTTTGCGATACGTACATGAGCTTTAAAAACGGCGCGGTGATGGCAACCGAGAAGATCAGGTAGAACAGCGCCGACATGGCGAATTGCGCATAATCCGTTACGCCGCCCGAGAGCCAGATAAT
>CAYRPW010000218.1:1948-4524 GCA_964426145.1 uncultured Oscillospiraceae bacterium | reverse complement strand
CGGTTTCCAGCTGCCGGATCAGCGCAAGCTTTTCTTCGTCGTTCAGGCCCTTTTTGCCCACGTCGTGGCTGGCGTTCCATGCCACGAAACGCAGGAGCACATAGGGTTCGTCCGGGTTAAAGCCGGCGTTGCGCAGCACCTCGCGGCTGGGCGTAAACACGCCGGGGTGCAGATAAAAAAGCTCCTTATACGTATCCACGCGCTGCTGCGCCTTGCCCAGATCGGTCAGGAAGGTGCGGGGCGTAAGGATTTTCGTGCTCAGGCGCTTGCAGATTGTAAGGCTGAATTTTGACACCTCCGTGTCCTCGTAGAGCAGGTGCGGTCTGCGGCACACCCAGGCGGCGATCGCCATCATGGGCGAAGCGCGCCCGATGAGGATGTCCGGGCGGAAGCGCAGGCTTCTGACCGTGTAGTTGAGGCTTTGCCACAAAAACAGAAACGCTTTCTGCAAAAGATTGCTGCCCGTGGTGCGACCGGCTTTCACGTAATCCATCCCGCAGGCATCCAGCAGTTCAAAGCTGCGGTCCTTATCGATCGCCAGCACCAGCACGTCGTCGCCGCGGGTTTTGAGCGTTTGGAGGATGCCCTTAAAATTATGCACCCACGCGGGATGCTCTATGGATACGATAATCCTCATTGCCGTTTCTTTCTCCACTCTGTTTTTGGCCGGGTTCTCCTGCATGTCCATGCAAAAGCCCGGGTTCCATGCAGAACGCCGCATTCCAACTCTTCGTGATTATAGCGTAACGGAAAACGGATTGTCAAACCGGTATACGCCCGATTCGGCCGGCCCAAAGGCAGCACCGAAACCCGCCCCGCAGGCGCGCGCTTCTTGACAGCGGCCGTATTTGCGTTTAAAGTTTGACAGGGGAGCCTTGATCTGTGGGAGGAACTTCGTATGTGCGGGATTTGGGGTTTGGTCAGTATCGGGGGCGAGCTGGAGCGGAAAACCCTGACGGGCATGGTTCGCAGGCTGATGGTGTTGTCGGAATCCCGCGGGAAGGAAGCCGCCGGGATCGCCGTCGCAGGCCGCGGCGACGTTTCCGTGTTCCGGCGCGCAAGCGCCGCGACCAAGATGATCACCACGCCGGAGTACCAGGCGTGGTGGAAGCGCTCCTTTGCGCCCGAAGCCGGAACGTTCGCCGCCATGGGGCATTCGAGACTGGTGACCAACGGCACCGCCATGCGGCCCGACAACAACCAGCCGGTCGTCGGCAAGGGGCTCGTTACGGTTCACAACGGCATCGTCGTCAACGTGGACGAGCTTTGGAAACAGCATCCCGAACTCACGTGCAAAACCCAGGTGGATACGGAAGTGCTGGTTGCGCTCATGGAGTTGTACCAGAAAACCGAAACGCTGGAAAACGCCGTGCGCAAAGCCTTCCGCGAGATTTCCGGCATGGCGAGCACGCTGAACCTGTTCGCGGGATGCGGGCAATTCGTTGCCGCGACGAACAACGGCTCGCTGTACTACGTGGTAAGCGCCGGCGGGAAAACAGTGCTGTTTGCCTCTGAAAGCCTGACGCTGGACCGGCTGATCCGCACGAGCGGCGCCGGGAAACCGTGTTTTGCCGGTTGTGAAATTCGCCAGCTGCGCGCCGGGGAAGCGCTTCTCGTATCGCTTTCTACGCTGGAGCCCAAACTGTTCCGGCTGGAGGAAGATACGGCGATAACCGCCGCGCCCTGCGCGGCGGGCGAGGCGGATATCCGCATCGACCAGGACCCGGACGCGCCCGTTTCATCCCCGTCCGCGCATGCGTTTATACCCGCGCAGCACTACCGTGCGTTTGAAATCGACCGGGAGCCGATTCAAAAGATCCGGCGCTGCACGCGGTGCGTGATGCCGGAAACCATGCCGTTTATCGAGTTTGACAGCGAAGGGGTATGCAATTACTGCCGGACGTACCAAAAGCACCCGCTGCAGGGTAAAGCCGCGCTGCAAAGCTGGGCGGACGGTGTTCGCAGGGACGACGGCAAGGCGGACGCGATCGTCGCATTTTCCGGCGGGCGGGATTCCAGCTACGGCCTGCATTATTTCGTGCGCGAGCTGGGCCTGCACCCCGTGGCGTTTACCTACGACTGGGGCATGGTGACCGACCTGGCAAGGCGCAACCAATCCCGGATGTGCGCCGAACTCGGCGTGGAACTGGTGCTGGTTTCGGCCGACATCCGCAAAAAGCGCAGCTATATCCGCCAAAACGTGGCGGCGTGGCTGAAAAAGCCCGACCTGGGCATGGTGCCGCTGTTTATGGCCGGTGATAAGCAGTATTTTTATTACGCCAACCAGACCCGCAAAAAATACGGGATCGACGAAGTGCTGCTGGCGACGAACCCGTATGAAAAAACGCATTTCAAGTTCGGCTTCTGCGGCGCGAAGCCCGTAATTTTGCAGGGTAAGGATCAGGGCGCGCTCGAATCGCTCAACCCGTCGGGCATCGTGCGTATGGCGGGGCATTACCTGGGGCAGTATGTGCAAAATCCCCGGTATATCAACGCGTCCATCTTCGATTTCATCGGCGCGACGATCAGCTTCTATGTGATTCCGCACAATTATTTCCGGCTCTACGATTACATTC
>CAYRPW010000218.1:0-1938 GCA_964426145.1 uncultured Oscillospiraceae bacterium | reverse complement strand
AAACCAGCCCCGATTGCCAAAGCACCTGGCGCATCGGCGACGGCACGGCCCCGTTCTATAACTATATTTATTACCTTGTCGCGGGATTTACGGAAAACGACACGCTGCGTTCCAACCAGATCCGCGAAGGGATGATCACCCGGGAGGAAGCGCTCCGGATGGTGGAACGCGACAACCGCCCGCGGTTTGATTCCATGCAGTGGTATTTCGATACCATCGGGCTGGATATGGCGGAAGCGCTGAAAATCATCCAAAAGATACCCAAGCTGTACGAGCGAAGAAAATAACCGGACATACTGTTTATCCGGAATTTATTGAATTATAATACGCGTTTCGCCCTCCGGCTGGATGGGCGTAAGTTTGCGCTGCTGGTAGAGAATGCGGTTTTCGTTGCGGTTCACGCGCACGATGCTTTCCATTGCCAGGCCGAACGAGAACATCAGCACCGCGATCAGCGAGCAAAACGCCGCGATCAGCCCCGCGAACAGATACCCGGAAAAATACCCGACCCGCAGATAGTTGATGAGAAACATCAGCCCGAATACCGCCGTTGGCACGAGAAACCCGATGGCGATTGCGGAGAAAAACCGCATGGGATAATAATCCCGCATCAGCCCGAACAGGATGCCGCTGGTGCGCTTGAAAAACTTCCAGATGTTGCCCGATACGTGGCTTTTCCGGTCCGGGAAATACCGCACCTCGACCGGCGCTTCGGTGATTGCCAAACGATAAAAGCTAAAACACAGGAAGCTCTCCTGCGTATAGGTAAAGCGCCCGTAGAAGTTGATCTTTAACAGCGTTTCCCGGCTGTACGCGCGAAAGCCGCAGCTGACGTCGGAAAACTTCTGGTCGCACAGGCGGCTGACAAGGTGGTTCATCCGCCGGTTGCCCCAGCGCTTGACGCGGGACATGTGCTTGATTTTATCGCCGTTGGTAAACCGGGAACCATACACAAAATCCGCCTCCTGCCGGAGGATGGGGTCGATCAGCTTCTGGATATCGGCGGGGTTGAACTGGCCGTCGCCATCCATGTTGACCATCAGATCAAACCCATGCTCCACCGCGTAATCCACCGCCGAACGGAACGCGGACCCAAGCCCCATGTTGCGCTTGTGGCGGATGACCATGGCGCCCGCTTTGAGCGCGAGCGCGGCGGTATCGTCGCTACTGCCGTCGTCGATCACAAGCAGACGGACGCCGTCCACACCGGTGAACGTTTTGGGGATGCCTGCAAGCACGGAGGCGATGGTGGCCGACTCGTTATAACAGGGACAGGCGATCAGTAATCTCATAGGGTGCTCCTTTCGGTGGTGCGGATAGCCTGGGCGCACGCGGCCAGCAGCGGCGGCGCCGCGAAATACACGGGCATTGCGTAGCGGAAGTAACCGTTGACGGGCGAAAACAGGCAGCCCAGAAGCGTTAACAGCGCCGGGAGCATGAACAAAAGCAGCTTCCCCTGCCTGGCCGCAAACACCGCGGCGAACGCGAACAGGACGATCCATCCGTATACGCCGGGGGCCGTGAAGATGCGAAACGGCGCGTAGGTCAGTAGTCGGCTGAGTACGGTTTTCAAACTCTCGGCGCGCGGGTTGACCGTGAAATCGAACCGGCCGGCAAGCGCGCCTGCATCGCCCTCCGCCCCCAAAAGGAACGTGGGCTTGATGGCGGATACGAAACCGGGCATCACGTACCCGTAACTGTTGTGGAAAAACGCGCTCAAATACGTGGCGGGATACCGCAGACCCAGCTCCAGCCAGGCCTTCCAGAAGGCGCGCTTCTGGGCGGCGTCCGCATCGGCCCTCCAGAGGTCTTTCACGGGATCGCTGAGCTGTCCGTTATAGGCGGCTTTGAGTTGGTCCACGGGCAGCACGGCGTTGACAATCTCCGCATAGTCGGCCGGAAGCGAGTCGTTTGCCGCGACGCGCGCCACCTGCTGCA
>CAYRPW010000217.1:3509-4576 GCA_964426145.1 uncultured Oscillospiraceae bacterium | reverse complement strand
ATTTTTTCTGACCGTGGAGGGGATGGACGGCAGCGGAAAAACCACGCAGATCAACCGCCTTGCGGCGCGCCTGACCGCCATGGGGTATGATCTGGTGCAGACTCGGGAGCCGGGCGGCTGCAGGATCAGCGAAAACATCCGCAATTTGGTGCTGACGCCGGAGAATGTGGAAATGTCGGATTCGTGCGAGGCTCTTTTGTATGCCGCTGCGCGCGCCCAGCATGTGAACGAGGTCATCCGGCCCGCCGTTTGCGGAGGAAAGCTTGTGCTTTGCGACCGCTTTGTAGACAGCTCCATTGCCTACCAGGGCGGCGGCCGCGGGCTGGGCATCGCAGAGGTCGCGCAGATTAACGCCTTTGCGATCCGGGAAATGATACCGGACGCAACCGTGTATCTGCGCATCGATCATCTGCGGGCGTTAAACCGCCGCCGCAGCGCGTCCAAGCTGGACAGGCTTGAAAGCCAGCCGGCGCAGTTCTATGCGCGCACGGAAGAAGCATACGAGCAGCTGATTAAAGAATCGCCGCAGCGTTTTCTCGCGGTAGATGCGGAAAAGCCGGTGGACGCGCTTGCGGATGACATACTGGCGGCTGTGCTGCGCCGTTTGGACGAAGCCGAGGGGATGTAGATGGAACGGATTGTCGTTGGGATGTCGGGCGGGGTGGATTCATCAGTCGCCGCATTGCTTTTGAAGCGACAGGGGTACGACGTGATCGGCGTGTTCATGAAAAACTGGGAGGAACAGGACGAAAACGGAATCTGCACGGCGACCGAGGATTGGGAGGATGTGCAGGCCGTATGCCAAAGGATCGATATCCCGTTTTATGCGGTTAATTTTGAAAAAGAATACCAGGATCGTGTTTTCAGCCATTTTTTAAGCGAATACAAAAAGGGCAGAACGCCCAACCCGGACGTACTATGCAACCGTGAAATCAAATTCAAAGCCTTTTTAGAGTTTGCGCTGAAGCTGGGCGCAGATAAACTGGCAACCGGGCACTTTGTGCGTACGGAGCTTCGCGCAGGAGCCCCGGTACTGCTGCGCGGGGCGGATACCGGTAAGGATCAAA
>CAYRPW010000217.1:0-3499 GCA_964426145.1 uncultured Oscillospiraceae bacterium | reverse complement strand
GCCGAGGTGCGCGCGATTGCCAAAGAACACGGTTTATCCGTGAGCGACAAGAAGGATTCGACCGGAATCTGCTTCATCGGAGAACGCAATTTCCGCGCGTTCCTCAAAGGGTACCTTCCGGCAACGCCGGGCGTTATGCAAACGGAAAGCGGGGAAACGGTGGGAACGCATATCGGGCTTGCGTATTATACGCTCGGGCAGCGAAAAGGGCTGAATATCGGCGGACGAGGCGACGGCAGAAGCTGGTTCGTATTGAGGAAAGATCTGCAGCAAAACGTGTTGGTCGTGGGACAGGGGGACGATCATCCGGGCTTGTTCTCGCAAATCGCCGAAGCGTCGGAGGTTACCTGGATTGCGGATCAGCCGCCGATGCGCGAAGGGGAACCGTACCGCTGTACGGCAAAATTCCGCTACCGCCAGCCGGATCAGCCGGTTTCGATCGTACAAATGGGGGATACACTTCGAATACAGGCAGACGAACCGCAGCGCGCCGTTACACCCGGCCAAAGCGCCGTACTGTATCAGGGCGACCGATGCCTGGGCGGCGCGATTGTGGAATCCACGCAGCCATTCCCGCGTTAAGCCGAAAGGCTTAGTGCAAAAAACAGGAATTGCGCGTCGGACGTCGAACCTATACCCTGGGGAAATCACAGGACGTACCCGTGGAAAGGAGCGTGGTTCCCTTGGCACATCCGGACGAAAACCGTGCCGAGACGGAAATCATGGAGACTTTGCGGGAGAGGCTGATTTCGTTATAGTCGCATGAAGGCCGTTACGGCACGGTTTTGGAAATAGGAACGGAAAACTAAGTCTGCGCAGCTCAGGCTTGTTTTCAGCATACGCAGCAACAATGCAGCAACAAAGGAGTAATGACAGATGAAGACGACGATCATCGGTAAGAATATGAGCGTATCCCCCGCGGTTTCGGAGCGCGTTTTGCGCAAGACGGAAAAAATGGGGCGGTATCTGGATGCGACCGCGGAAATGACGGTGCGGCTGGCGCGGGAGAAAAACCACCGCCGCACCTGCGAAATCACCGTTCCCATGGAAGGCATCGTGCTTCGTTCCGAGGCCAGCAACGATGAAAACCTCTACATATCCATTGACCAGGCCCTGGCGAAAATGGAGCGGCAGATTCATAAACACCGCACCAAGCTGAGCAAACGGTTGAAAGAGGACGCGTTCCTGAGCGCCGACCTGGAGTTTACCGAGGAGCTTGACGCGCTGGCGGACACGAAACGCAAGATCGTCCGTAACAAAACGTTCCCCGTACGGCCGATGTCACTGGATGACGCCATTCTCCAGATGGAACTCTTGGGCCACAGCTTCTTCGCATTCGTCAACGCGGACACCGATCAGATCAACGTACTTTATCTGCGAAAGGATGGCGACCTGGGCCTTCTGGAACCCGAGGCGTAAGAATACGGCAACGGTACTTACCATTTGTAAAAAAGGCGGGGGAACCCGCCTTTTTCCGTGTCGAAGGGCTGTCGGCAGGCCGATATATATTTACAAAACATGAATAAAGTGTTAAGCTAGTCCACAAGTGACGGCAAGTGACGGAAGAGGATCGGTGATGCGTTTATGCCAAGCGAACTCATTAAGCAACTGACAACGGGCTTATCGCAAGTGCTGGTATATGGGATGACCGCACTGATATTCATTTTCGGCATCGTCAAATGCATCTATCCCGTTTACCGCAACAGCACGCTTTTAAACCGTGCCGTAGCCAAGCTGGAGCGCACCTCCGGCAGCAAGAAGAAACCGGTATGGCAGGAGCCGCGCTTTCTGGGGCGTGCCCTGCGGCCGGACTGGCAGCGGTTTTTGCTCAACGCGGATCAGCTGGATTTGCGGGGGCTGCCCTGTAACACGGAAGAGTATATTAACGAAGATACGGTTGTGTATAAGCCGGGGCACGCGCAGGTAGCCGAAGTTCTGCCGTCGCTGCTAACGTCGCTGGGTATACTGGGAACCTTCATCGGTATGATGGAGGGTCTCACCAATATGAATTTTGCGGACAGTTCCACAACGATATCCAGCATACCCACGCTGCTGGACGGCATGCGGTTTGCATTTGCAACGTCCGTGGTCGGTATCACATGTTCTATCGTGTTTAACGTCGTCTATCATATGGTCAAAGGGCGCGCGTTCAAATCGCTGGATGCGTTTGACGAAACTTTTTACGAACTCGCCATGCCCCGTCCGCTGGATGCGGATGTGCAGATGATCATCCAGAAGCAGGACGAGGATCTGGGTATGCAGCAGACCATCGGCCAGCTTGGGGGGCAGATCGCAGGCGCGGTGGAACTGGCCGTCAGCCGTGCCACCCATCCGCTGACGATGTCGATGGATAACTTTATCCAGGGCACCACGCGCGAGCAGGTGGACGGCATCCAGCGCATCGTCAATCGCTTCATGCAGCAGATGGATGCGGCGATGAGCGGTCAGTTCAAAGCGCTTGCCGATACCATGGAATGCATGAACGAAAGCCTTGCGCAGACACAGCAGGGGCTGAACCAAACTATCGAAACGGCCAAAGAAATCGCACTGGACAGACAGATGAACGAACCGGGCGTTAAAGACCGCAAGGAGCTTGAAAAACTGCTCCGCCAGAATGAGGAAACCATGATAAAACTCACGCAAACCCTCGACGGTATGCGTGCCGCGTTTGAAAACGCGGTGGGAAAGGCGGATAGCAAAGGCCGTATCAAAGCGGAAAGTGAACTTGGCGCGAAGCTGGATGCCCTGACGGAGACGATGGAAAAGGTTGGCGAGGCCGTAAACAGGCTGCCCTCGTACCTGGGGGTCCATGACGACGGGCGGCCTTATGCGGAACAAAGCGGAGGTCAACAGGCATGAGGCGGAAATCGCGGCTGCGCGGCCGCACATCACGGGCGGAAACCGGCGCGGCCTGGATATCGTATTCCGATATGATGGCTGCGCTTGTGCTTGTGTTCGTACTGGTGCTCTGCTATACCATATACCAGTATTTCTCGCTGCTGGAAACCAAAACGGCGGAGCTGGATGCACAAAGCGCGCTTCTGTATTCCCAGCAAACGACGCTGGATGAGCAGCAGGCGCAGCTTTTGGATAAACAGAACGCGCTGGACAGCGCCCTTACGGAGATTGACGAACAAAAAGGGCTTTTAAATGTACAGCAGCAGACCCTGACCGAGCAGGAAGCCATCATTGCCGCGGCGAAAGCATCTCTTTCGGAAAAAGAGGACGTGCTCAACGAAGCCCAGTCCACGCTGGCCGAACAGGAAGTGAAGCTCAACGCCGCAATGGACCTTCTGGAATCCCAGCAGATCGCCATGGATGAGCAGCAGCAAAAGCTGGAAGACTTGGTGGGCGTCCGCACGAAAATCATCCGCGATCTGGCGTCGGCGCTGGCGGACGCGAACCTGAAAGCCACCGTTGATGCGAATACGGGCGATATCATGTTGGAAAGCACGGTATTTTTCGATTATAACTCCGATACGATCAAGCAGGAAGGCCG
>CAYRPW010000216.1:0-4587 GCA_964426145.1 uncultured Oscillospiraceae bacterium | reverse complement strand
TCGCGGTTTTTCATGCGGCCGTCACAGCCCGCCATCACGAAGAATTTGCGGATCGCGCCGGTTTTCACGGCTTCCACCACCTTATCGGCAAGGGCCAGCACCTGATGGTGCGCGAAGCCGCCCGTGATGGTGCCCGTTTCGATTTCCTCGGGCGCGGGCAGGGTTTTGGCCAGGGCGATGATCTCGGCAAAATCCTTCTTCCCGTTTGCGTCCGCCTTCACGTGTTTGCAGCCGGGGTAGCCCGCCGCGTTGGTGGTGAAGATGCGGGCGCGGATTTCCTCGCTTCTGGGCGGCACGATGCAGTTGGTGGTGAACAGGACCGGCCCGCGGAAGGTTTCAAACTCCGTGGTCTGCTTCCACCAGGCGTTGCCGTAATTGCCCGCGAAATGCGCGTATTTCTTGAACGCCGGATAATAATGCGCGGGCAGCATTTCGCTGTGGGTATAAACGTCCACGCCGGTGCCCTGGGTTTGGTCAAGCAGCTGTTCCAGGTCGGTCAGATCGTGCCCGGAGATCAGGATGGCCGGGTTGCTGCGCACGCCGATGCTGACTTGCGTGATTTCGGGATTGCCGAACCGCGTGGTGTGGGCTTCGTCCAGCAGCGCCATGGCCTTCACGCCGTATTCGCCGGTTTTGAGGGTGAGCTTCACCAGCGCGTCGGCGGAGAGACCGTCGTCAAGCGTCGCGGCCAGGGCTTCGTAGATAAAGGCGTAGATATCAAGGTTTTCCTTGCCCAGGTTCAGCGCGTGTTCGGTATACGCCGCCATGCCCTTGAGGCCGTAGACGACCAGCTCCCGCAGGGAGCGCACGTCCTCGTTGAGCGTTGCGAGCACGCCCACGGTTTCCGCCTTGGCAAGCATCGCCTCACGCGTATCGGCATGGAAGGTAGCCGCGTCGTGCCAGGCAAGGCTGCCCGCAAAGGTGCGCAGCTTGTCGCGCAGTGCGATGGCTTTTTGCACCTGCACGGCGATGGCGTCGCCGTCGAAATTCGCGTTGGTGATGGTCATAAACAGCGCGTTGACCACCAGGCGGTTAGCCTCCGCCAGGTCCGCAACGTTCATCTTCCCCTTCGTCACGATGTCCGCAATGCCTTTCAAGGTATAGATCAGCACGTCCTGGAGTTTCGCCACGTCCTCGTTTTTACCGCATACGCCGCGCACGGCGCAGCCTTTACCTCCGGCCGCTTCCTGGCACTGATAGCAAAACATGCTCATGTTGTGGTCCTCCTCATTCTTCGATCGGTTCGAAATAATCCTTGGTCACGAAGCAGACCGGGCACACCCAATCGTCCGGGATGTCCCCGAAGGCCGTTCCGGGCGGTATGCCGCCGTCGGGATCGCCGGTTTCCGGATCGTAGATATAGCCGCAGGGCACGCACAGATATTTTTGCATGGGTTTTCCTTTCCGTCCGCCGTTCAGGCGAAACGCTTGACGATGAACAGTTCCAGCACCACGTTTCCCGGGTTGAAGCCCCGCATGAGCGTGCCCTGCGGGATCTTCAGCAGATCGCCCTTGCGGTAGCGGGCTTCGGGCTGCGCGCCCAGAACCAGCGCCAGCTCCCCACGCAGCACCGCCATGTATACGGCCGCGTTGGCCGTATGCTCCGGAAAGCCCTCGCCTTCCGGCAGCACCATGTGGTTTACGTGCAGGGCATCCTCCGCCACCACGCGCTCGATGGTTTTCTCGTCGGTTGCCGCAAAGTGAAGAACCTGCTCGATCATCTTCAATCCTCCAGAATTTTTCCATCGGTCGATATCGTTACGACGCGCCAGGGGATCATTTCCCCGCTTTGCACGATGGCGTTTTTCACCGCGGTCACGATGCCGCCGCAGCAGGGAACCTCCATGCGCAGCACCGTGACGGATTTAATACTGTTTGCGCGCAGGATTGCGCCCAGCTTTTCGGAATAGTCCACGCCGTCGAGCTTCGGGCAGCCGATGAGGGTGATTTTCCCGCGCATGAATTCCGCGTGGACGTTCGCATAGGCGTAGGCGCTGCAGCTGGCGGCGATCAGCAAATGGGCGTTTTGAAAGTACGGCGCGTTGACCGGGGCCAGCTTGATCTGGCACGGCCACTGCATGAGCTGGGACTGGGGCGCTGCCGCCGCCTGGGGCGCGGCTTCCGCCGCGCGCTGCAGGGTACGGGCTTGCGTGCCGGGGCAGGCGCAGGCGTGCGGCTCCGGTGCGGCGGGTTTCTTGCTTTGCTCCTGGCGCAGCTGCTGGTGCGCGAGGGCATAGGCCTCGTCAAACGCCGCGGCCTCGCGTTCCTCCATGGTAATGGCGTCCACCGGGCAATGCGGCAGGCACGCGCCCAGGCCGTCGCAATAGCTGTCCGAAACCAGCCGCGCCTTGCCGTTAATCAGGGCGATGGCGCCTTCGTGGCAGGCATCCACGCACAGGCCGCAGCCGTTACACTTTTCTTCGTTGATGGTGATGATTTTTCGTTTCATCGGAACCTCTCCCCCTCGCTTGGAATTGACTTCACACTCCGATGCTACTATGATAAAGGAGAAATTTCCGTATCCGTGGATACAAAGGACGGGTTCGATGGCCGATTATTGGAACGATCTGCTCACGGTGCCGCTGTTTTCCGGCATCAATTCCGGCGATCTGCGTTTGCTTTTCGACTGCTTCCAACCAACCGTGCGCAACGTGCGCAAAGGGGAAATCGCCGTAACGGCCGGCGACCCGCTGCAGGGCATCGGCATTGTGCTGCGGGGCGAGGTGGAAATCGCGCATGAGAACGCGGCGGGCAGCAAATCGCTGATCGCGCAGGTTGGGAAGGGAAGCACCTTCGGCGAGATCGCCGCATTCGCAGGCCAGACGGTATGGCCGTCCACCGTCACCGCGCGCGCGGACAGCAGGCTTTTGTTCCTGCCGCCGCAGCGGCTGACCGGCACCTGTGAGAAAGCCTGCGGCTTTCATAAAACGCTGGTGCGGAATATGCTTGCCATCCTTGCCGAAAAGGCGCTGCAGCTGCACCGGAAGGTGGAATACCTGGAGCTCAAGGGCATCCGCGCGAAACTGTGCACCTATCTGCTGGAGCAGCGAAGGGCCACCGGCTCCGACACCTTCATTCTGCCGATGACGAAGAGCGACCTTGCCGATTATCTGCACGTATCGCGGCCCTCGATGTCGCGCGAGCTGGGGTTGCTTCGCGACGAAGGCCTGCTGGATTTTTACCTGTCCAGCATCCGCCTGCTGGACGTAAAAGCCATGAAAAAAATCGCGTCAGCCTGATGCGATTATTGCTATTCCGCCGTTTCCTGCGCCGCCCGTTTACGGATTTGCAGCAGCAGCAGGACCAGGCTGACCCCTAACGCCATGTGCCCGAGCCCCGCAAGCCCGGAGATGGCCGCATCCATACCGGGGCTGAGCGCGGTGTTCCATACGTCCGTCAGCCCGCGCAGCAGGAAGCACAGCACGGAAACGTTGAGCCCGATCTGGTAGAACACAAGAAGCGGGCCCGTACGCTTGCGGGCGGAAACGCCGAACGTTTTTTCCAAAATCATCAGCACCAGGAAGAAGACCATCCCGAGCACGAAATAGTGCGGGTGGATGACCGAAAGCGCCGTATGCCCCTGGAATTGATTGTACTTCGTGAATTCCCGGTAAAACACCCCGAACGCCAGCGCGAGCAGCGCGTAAACCAGCGCCAGATTGGCATATCGCTTGACCATACAATGCCCGTCTTTCTCAATCCATGCCGGACGGTTCCAGCGTTACGGTATCGCCGTAGTTTAAAAACAACAGGGTATCGGGGGTGAACCCTGCGGGATCGGCATCAAACCAGTGGATGGGCGTGTTGTGCTTCGCCCCAACCAGCGCCGCGCATTCCATGGCCTCCGCCGCGTCCATGTTGTACTTTCCGTCGATGGGGAAAAACGCATAGTCTACCTTGTATTGCTGAAGGTCGGCCATGGAATCGAGCCTGTCGGTATCGGAGGCGAAATAGACGGTAACGCCGTCGAACTGCAGGATGTAGCCGTTCGTCTTTTTGATATCGTGGTTTTTGTTGGCGGCAGGCACGGGGATGACCGTGACGTCGCCCAGGGTGAAGGTATTGTAGGAACCGTCTTTGTTGATGGTCTGTTTCACGCGCAGCACGGTGCAGCCCTCGTTCTGCGGCACGAGCTTGATTTGGTTATGATCGTCGTGCTCGTGCGAAACCAGAATGATATCGGCGTTGTCCGTATAGGTGTACCCGCCGATTTTGTACGGGTCCACATAAAGCACTGTGCCCCCGGCGGTGACGATTTTCAGGTGCGCGTGGCCGATGTAGGTAAGCGTCGGCTGCGCCGTTTCTGCCGAGCCTGCGGCGAGAAGGCTGACCAGCAGCGCGGCGGCGAGCAGCAGGGCGAATATTCGTTTCCTCATGGCAACCTCCCCCAAACGATGCGCGGCAGTAAAAACAACCGGTGATCCTTCTACCACTATAAAAAAACCTTGACGAATTGTCAAGGTTCAGACCGCAGACAAACCCTGTTTGGATGCGGGATGGCAGCCTGTTCAAAAGGCCGCATATGCTAGAAGCCAAGCGTGGAAAGGGGTTGAGCTTACTCGTTTGTAAGTGATACCCCTTGACATC
>CAYRPW010000215.1:0-4600 GCA_964426145.1 uncultured Oscillospiraceae bacterium | reverse complement strand
TAAAAGCTCCCAACTCCAGTTCGCTAGCCGCCTTGCGGCTGTGCCCACAGGGCACACGCTCTCTTTCGTTGCCTAATTCCTAATTAAACACAAAAGACTGAGCTTCGCTCAGTCTTTTGTGTTCTGCCATCCCACGTGCTTCAGGTAGGCCGTCGGGGCCATGCCCACCACCTGCTTAAACTGCTTGGAGAAGTGGTAGGGGTCGTGCATGCCGATTTCGATGCCGGTCTGGCGCACGTTCAGGCCGCTTCGCAGCAGCAGTTTCGCGCGCTCCATTTTCAAAAACTGCAGGTACGCAAGCGGCGGCAGGCCGAGCTCCGCGGAGAAGCGCTTGCGGAAGGTTTCAATCGGCATACGGCTGATGGCCGCCATATCGGCAAGGGAAAAGCTTTCCTTATACTCGCTGCGGCGAAGCGCGTCCACCACGCGGGCGATTTCGTGGCTCAGCGTGGCGCTCATGGCTACGCTCTGGCCGCTGTGCGCGGCAAGCAGGCCCCACAGAAGCTGGCCCAGCTGGAAGCTCGCGTCGCCGGTTCCGGCGTGGCGCACCAGCACCTGTACGATCTGCTGGGTCAAAATCACCTGCGAGGGCAAAAAGCCCTGTTTGGCCGGCGCGGACGTCAGCGAGTTCATTTCCGCCAGAAAGCTGGTGGCAAGCGGCCCGTCCAGCGTCAGCCACAAAAGCCGCGCATCGCGGGCGTGGGTCAGGCGGCAGCTGCACACTTTCAGCGGCAGCACCGCGCACTCGCCCTTGCGCAGATCAAAGCGGGATTCCTTGCATTCCAGCGTAATCCGGCCGGTTTCCACGATCAGCCACGTCCAGTACGTTTCCTTCTCCAAGGTGTATTCGCTTTGGAGGAGCATGGCACTGCCCGCGGAGTGTATCCACACGCCGCTGTCTTCAATCAGCTGTACGGGCGTATGAACGCCCTGCACAAAAATGCCCGCGTCGTCCTCATGGGCGCATGACGGGTTGGGGAGAAATGTGATGACGCTCATAACAATTCCTCATGTCTATATTGTCTGATTTTCGTCCCATTCAGACTAAAACATTATACTGTCTCCCAATGCCCTTGTCAAACGGAATGTGGCAAAGAACAACAACAAAACAAAGAAAAAATGCCCGCCGCGGGCAACGCGCAGGGCGCGCGCGCCGGCTGCCCCGCGGCCCGGCCCGGGAAGCGCCGCAAGCCTTTACACGGCGCGCGGGTACGGTGTATAATGAAGTTTAGGCTATGTTGTCAGCAGGGGGTGTTCCCATGGCGGAAAACAGGCGGTTGATCTTGAAGCTCAGCGGAGAAGCGCTGGGAATCGACGGGAAACTATTCTCTTACGGCGCGTTTCAGTCCGCCGCCAAAGCGCTTTTGGCCGTGCAGGCCAAGGGCTATGAAATCGCGGTGGTGATCGGCGGGGGCAACGTGTGGCGCGGCAGGCGGGGAGAAGCGCTTTCCATGGGCGCGGTCGCTGCCGACCAGATGGGGATGCTGGCAACGCTGCAAAACGCCCTCATGATGCACGACGCGCTGACCGCTTTGGGCGCGAAGGCAACCGTGATGAGCGCGGTGGACGTGCTTCGTTTTGCCGAACCCTTCCGCGCGGCCAAAGCCGACGCGCTGCTCAAAGCCGGGCATATCCTGCTGCTTGGGGGCGGCACGGGCAACCCCTTCTTCTCCACGGATACCGCCGTTGCGCTGCGGGCGCTGGAGCTTCAATGCGGGCAGATTTTGATGGCCAAGAGCGTGGACGGCGTTTATGACAAAGACCCCGCCCTGCATGCGGACGCGAAGGTCATCCGCGCCATCCGCTACGAGGAATGCCTGGAACAGTCGCTGCGGGCCATCGATTTAAGCGCGCTCATTTTACTCAGGGACAACTGTTTCCCCTGCGTCCGCCTGTTTTTGATGGACGCGGAGGGAGACAACCTGCTCAAGGTGCTCGCGGGAGACCCGATGGGCACCACGCTCACCCCGTAAACTTTCCGTTCACACGCCGCCGCGGCGAAGGCAATTTCGCTTTTCGCTACCAGAAAGGGCACCTATGACGATGTTATCCGCGAAAATGAAGCGCTTTTTCGCACCCATGGATATGACCCAGGGCAACTCCCTCAGGCAGATTATCCGGTTTTCCATTCCCCTGCTGATCGGCAATTTCGCGCAGCAGATGTACTCCACGGTGGACGCCATCGTGGTGGGCAACTACGTGGGCGATAACGCGCTGGGCGCGGTGGGGCTTTCGTTCCCGATCATCATGCTCATCTTCGCGCTGTTCATCGGGCTGGCCACGGGCTCGGGCATCACGGTGTCGCAGTACTTCGGGGCCAAGGACCGCCTGATGCTCAACAAAGCCGTGGGCACGGTTCTCACGCTTGCGTTCTGGGCGGGGCTTTTATGCACGATCGTGGGCGTTGCGCTGTCGCGGCCGCTGCTTACGCTGCTGGGTTCGCCGCCGGAAATGCTCAACATGGCGACGATGTACCTGACCATCTATTTCGCCGGGATCATGGGGTTCATCTATTTCAACATCCTCTGCGGCGTGCTGCGCGGCATGGGCGACAGTGTTTCCCCGCTTATCTACCTGTTCGTCGCCTCGGGGCTCAACATCGTGCTGGACATCCTGTTTGTCACCCAGTTCGGCATGACGACCGACGGCGTTGCCCTGGCGACCATCATTTCCCAGGGGCTTACGGCGGTGCTCGCCTACCGTAAACTTACCAAAATGACCGAGGTGCTGGACGTCAGCCGTGCCACCATGAAGCTGGACCGCGGCATCACCCGCAAGATTTTCAAGCTTGGGCTGCCGGTGGGCGCAACGCAGGCCGTGTACTCCCTGCAGGCAATCCTCGTGCAGGCGCTGATGAACTCCATGGGTCCGGTGGTGGTCACCACGCTTACCGCCGTGATGCGCGTGGACGGGTTCATCATGATGCCCAACTTCACCTTTGCCGCCGCGGCCACCACCTTCACCGCGCAAAACTACGGCGCCAGAAAGCTGGACCGCATCCGGCAGGGCCAGAAGGACACGCTGAAAATCGCGCTGGTCGGCGCGCTGATCCTTGTGACGTGCATCCTGCTGTTCGGCCGGCAGCTGATGGGCATTTTCACCGATACCGAAGCCGTGCTCACGCTGGGCGCCCGGTTCTTACGCATTCTGGCGGCGGGGTATGTTGCCTTCGCGGTGCTGCAGACGTTCTCGGGCGTGATGCAGGGCATGAGCCAGACCACCATCCCCATGCTGATGGGCATCGTCACAACGCTGGGCGTGCGCCTGCCGCTTGCGTACCTGCTGGCATGGCTTACGCGTTCTGCGCTTTGGCCCAACGGCAATCCCGACGCCATCTATATCAGCCTTCTGGCGGCGTGGGTGTTCAACATGATCGTCACCTCCAGCATTTACCGGTGGGGCAAATGGCGCAAACGTGCCGAGAGGATCCTGATGTCCGAGGGGGAATTCCGATGAATGAAATCAAACTGGAAATCGCCGCGCTGATCAGCGCCGCCGTGAAGCGGCGCTTCGGCGTGGACCTGAAGGCCGACGCGCTGGAAGGCTTTCTGGAAGTGCCGCCGGAAAAAAGCATGGGCGATTATGCCTTCCCGTGCTTCCGCTTAAGCCGGGAGCTGAAGCTTGCGCCGCCGCAGATTGCCGCCGCGCTTGCCCAGGAAGTCAACGCACCCGGGTTTTCCACCGCCAAGCAGATGGGCGGCTATCTGAATTTCGATCTCAACCGCGCGCAGGCGGCCCAGCGCACCATCGACGCCGTACTCCAGGGCGGCTACGGCACGTCGGACGTCGGCAAGGGCAAAACCGTCTGCATCGATTACTCTTCCATCAACATCGCCAAGCGGTTCCATATCGGGCATCTGTCCACCACGATGATCGGGCACAGCCTGAAGCGCATCTACGACGCGCTGGGCTACCAAACCGTGGGCATCAACCATCTGGGCGACTGGGGAACGCAGTTCGGCAAGCTGATCTCGGCGTTCAGGCGCTGGGGCACCCGGGAGGAAATCCAGCGCGAGGGCGTGGAGGCCCTTACCCGGCTGTACGTGCGCTTTCACGACGAAAGTGCGCGGGAGTTTGACGAGCGCGGCACCCATACCCTGGAGGACGAAGGCCGCGCGTATTTCAAGGCCATCGAGGACGGCGACCCCGAAGCCCTGTCGATCTTCAACTGGTTTAAGGAAGTCACCTTAACGGATTGCCAGAAAACCTACGACCTGCTGGGCGTGACCTTTGACAGCTACAACGGCGAGGCCTTCTATAACGACAAGATGCAGCCCGTCATCGAAGCGCTGCGCGAAAAGGGCCTGTTATCCCAGTCCGACGGCGCAAGCGTGGTGGACCTGGAGGCCGAGGGCATGCCGCCCTGTCTGATTTTGAAAAAAGACGGCGCGACCCTCTACGCCACGCGTGACCTGGCCGCCGCGTTGTACCGCGCCCAGACCTATCATTTCGACAAAAGCCTGTACGTGGTCGCCTACCAGCAGGACCTGCATTTCCGGCAGGTGTTCGAGGTGCTGCGCAAAATGGGCTATCCGTGGGCGAATAACCTGGTGCACGTATCGTTTGGCATGGTCAGCTACGAGGGGCAGACGCTGTCCAC
>CAYRPW010000214.1:0-4606 GCA_964426145.1 uncultured Oscillospiraceae bacterium | reverse complement strand
CAGCCGCAACCGCGTGTTTACGGAAAAGGACGGCGGGATCATCACCGAGGCGTTCGACCCCTCCAAGCTTTCCGACCCCAGCTTAATCATCTACGCGCCGGTGCGCGTATTGGGCGTGGATACGACCATCGTCACCAACGGCGACCAGACCGATACCGTGTATGCCGCGCTTGCGGCGGGCGGAACCTTCGAGGACGCGCTGCGCACCCGCACCTTTGAGCCGGACCCGCCCAACTTCACGCCGCGCATATCCGGGCTTTTGCAGGTAAGGGGCGGTGGTATGGCCTACCGGCTGTCCATCCTGAAGGCCGGGGCGAACGAGAGCGCCCGGCGCTGCTTCTTCGAATACCCCGAGCCGCAGGCGGCGGAGGGTCATTTTCTGAGCACCTACGTGACCGACGGCAATCCCCTGCCCAGCTTCCGGGGCGAGCCCGCGGAGGTTTTTCTTGGAGCGGAACCCCTGCCTGTGTTCGCCGAAACGCTGTGGAACAGCCTGAACGCGGAAAACCGCGTCAGCCTTTTTACGCGCTCAATCGATTTGCGAACTGGCGAAATGCAGACCAGGATTATCAACAAACATGGCTCGGTACGCGAAAATTAGGAATTAGGAATGAGGAATTAGGAATGAGGAATGGCGGTACGGCTGCTCCGCAGCCGAATGAATGATCTGTGCTCGTGTAGCGGTAAATCACCAAGCACCTTGGTGGAATAGCGGCTGGTATACATATTCATTTTTTAGATTGCGAAGCAATCTTTCCGCCATTCCTAATTCCTAATTCCTCCTTCCTCATTTCCTCCATCACTCAACAAACAAAGGAGTCACCCAATGCACGATTTAGAGTTGAAGTATGGCTGCAACCCCAACCAGAAACCGGCGCGGATCTTCATGCAGGAGGGCGAACTGCCCATCCGGGTGCTGTGCGGGAAGCCCGGGTACATCAACTTTCTGGACGCGTTCAACGGCTGGCAGCTTGTGCGGGAACTGCAAAGGGCCACGGGGCTGGCCGCGGCGGCGAGCTTCAAGCACGTAAGCCCGGCGGGCGCGGCGGTGGGGCTGCCGCTTACGGACGTTCTGCGGAAGATTTACTTCGTGCCCGAGAACGCGGAACTCAGCCCCCTGGCGTGCGCCTATGCCCGCGCGCGCGGCGCGGACCGCATGAGCTCGTTCGGGGACTGGATCGCGCTTTCGGCAGAGTGCGACGCGGAAACGGCGCGGCTCATCAAGCCGGAGGTTTCCGACGGCGTGATCGCCCCCGGCTATACGCCGGAAGCGCTGGAAATCCTGACAAGCAAGCGCAAGGGCGCGTACAATATCGTGCAGATCGACCCGGAATACGAGCCCAGGCAGCTGGAGCGCAAGGACGTGTTCGGCATCACCTTCGAGCAGAACCGAAACGAGCTGGTGATTGACGAGGGTTTTTTCCAGAACGTGGTGACGAAGGCAAAGACCCTGCCCGAAACCGCGAAACGCGACCTTGCCATCGCCATGATCGCGCTCAAATACACGCAGTCCAACTCCGTGTGCTACGTCAAGGACGGCCAGTGCATCGGTATCGGCGCGGGGCAGCAGAGCCGTATCCACTGCACGCGCCTCGCGGGCGAAAAGGCGGATATCTGGTGGCTGCGGCAGCACGAAAAGGCGCTGTCGCTGCCCTTCCGCGCGGACGTGCCCAACCCCAACCGCGACAACGCCATCGACCGCTACGTAAGCGCCGAAAGCCTGGACACGGTGCTTGCCGACGGAACCTGGCAGACCCTGTTCACCGAAAAGCCCGCGGAGCTGACCGCCGTCGAAAAGAAGGCCTGGCTTCTCAAAAACACCGAGGTCAGCCTCGGCTCCGACGCGTTCTTCCCCTTTTCCGATAACATCGACCGCGCGGCGCAAAGCGGCGTCAAATACATCGCGGAACCCGGCGGTTCCAAGCGCGATCAGGAAGTCATCGACGCGTGCGATCGCTATGGGATCACCATGGCATTTACTGGACTTCGTTTATTTCACCACTGATCGCGCTTTAAATTAGGAATGAGGAATTAGGAATGATGAATGCTGGAGAGATTGCTTCGCAATCCATTGATTCAAATGGATCGGATATTATGACGGCTTGTCATCGCCAAGCATCTATGCGTTATCTCATGGCAGAACGCAGCATTCATTCATTCGGTTGCGGAGCAACCGTACCGCCATTCCTCATTCCTCATTCCTCATTCGTCTTAGCGGGAGGTTCTCATGAAGGTCTTAGTCGTCGGCGGAGGCGGGCGCGAACACGCGATTGTGATGAAACTCGCGGAAAGCCCGGAAATATCCAAGCTCTATTGCGCGCCGGGCAACGGCGGCATCGCGGCGCTTGCGGAATGCGTCGATATCGCGGCCACGGACGTGGAGAAAATCGCGGACTGGGCGAAGGACAACGGGATGGATTACGTGGTGGTAGCTCCCGACGATCCCCTGTGCCTTGGGCTTGCCGACCTGCTGACGCAGCGGGGCATTCCGTCGTTCGGGCCAACGAAGGCCGCGGCGCGCATCGAGGGCAGCAAGGTGTTTTCGAAAACGCTGATGCGGGAGCATAACATTCCCACCGCCGCCTGCGCGGTGTTCGGCGATCTGGAAGAGGCGCTTTTATACGTTTCCGCCTGCCCGCTGCCGCTTGTGGTGAAGGCGGACGGGCTTGCGCTGGGCAAGGGCGTGCTCATCTGCGAAACGCGCCAGCAGGCCGCGCAGGCTGTGCGCGATATGCTGGAAGCGGGCAAGTTCGGCGCGGCGGGCAGCCGTGTGGTGATCGAGGAGTTCCTGACCGGCCCCGAGGTGAGCGTGCTCGCGTTTTGCGACGGCGAAACGGTGGCGCCCATGGTATCGTCCATGGATCACAAGCGCGCGCTGGACGGCGACAAAGGCCTGAACACCGGCGGCATGGGCGTGATTGCGCCCAACCCGTATTACACGGAAGAAATTGCGAAGCAGTGCATGGAGACCATCTTCCTGCCCACCGTGCGCGCGATGCAGGAAATGGGCTGTCCCTTCAAGGGCTGTTTGTACTTCGGCCTGATGCTGACGAAGGACGGCCCCAAGGTGATCGAATACAACTGCCGCTTCGGCGACCCCGAGGCGCAGGCGGTGCTGCCGCTCCTGACAAGCGATCTGTTTTCCATCTTCCGGCACGTGACGGCCGGCACGCTGCAAAAGGCCGACGTGCGGTTTGCGCGGGGCGCAAGCTGCTGCGTGGTGCTGGCTTCCGGCGGTTACCCGGAGGCGTACGAAAAGGGCAAGCCCATCCGCGGCCTGGCGCGGGCCGCGGCACAGCCGCACACCTTCGTGTTCCACGCGGGCACCCGGCAGGACGGGGAAACGATCCTAACCAACGGTGGGCGGGTGCTGAACGTGACGGCGGTCGCCGATACGCTTCAAGAGGCCGTATCCCGCGCCTATGCCGCCGCGCGGCTGATTTCGTTTGAAGGCGCGCATATGCGCACGGACATCGGCCGCAGCGCGCTGAACGCCGTAAATTCCACGGGCGATAAGGAGTAGGGTATGGCAGTATACCGCGTGTACACGGAAAAACGGGCGGATTTCGACGGGGAGGCCAAGGCGCTTCTTTCCGAGCTTCAGGACATTCTGCTGGTTCGAAACCTTGAAAACATCCGGGTTTTGAACCGCTACGATATCGAGGGCATTGACCGGGCGCTGTTCACACAGTGCCTGCCCATCGTGTTTTACGAGCCGCAGACCGACCAGTACACGCTTTCGTTCCCGCAGACGGACGGCATCGCGCTGGCGGTGGAAGCGCTGCCCGGCCAGTTCGACGTGCGGGCGGCCAGCTGTGCGGAATGCGTGCAGCTGGTAAGTAAGGGCGAACGCCCCGACGTTCGCACCGCGAAGCTTTACCTGCTGGACGGAAAACTTTCCGCGGACGACCTGCAAAAGATCAAAAAATACCTGATCAACCCCGTGGAAAGCCGCGAGGCGGAGCTTGCGGAAAAAGAAACCCTGCAGCAGCAGTACGACGCGCCTGCCGACGTGGAAGTATTGGCCGGGTTTACCGGCATGGACGAAGCGCAGATAGGCCGGTTCGTCAGGCAATACGGCCTCGCCATGGACGCGGACGATTTGAAGCTCTGCGTTTCGTATTTCCAGTCCGAGCGGCGCAACCCCACGCTTACCGAAATCCGCATGCTGGACACCTACTGGTCGGACCACTGCCGCCACACCACGTTTTTAACCGCGCTCACCGGCGTGGACATTCGAAAACCCGCCGCGGAGGAAGCCTTCCGGCGGTATCTGGACCTGCGCAGGGAGCTGGGCCGGGAGGACAAACCCGTGACCCTGATGGATATCGCCACCATCGGCGCGAAGGCGCTCAAGGCGCGCGGCGGGCTTCAGAATTTGGATATCTCCGAGGAGATCAACGCGTGTTCGATTGTGATCGACGTGGAAACGGAAGGGAAAACCGAACCCTGGCTACTGATGTTCAAGAACGAAACCCATAACCACCCCACCGAGATCGAGCCGTTCGGCGGCGCGGCCACGTGCATCGGCGGCGCGATCCGCGATCCGCTGTCCGGCAGAACCTACGTGTACCAGGCCATGCGCGTGACCGGCGCGGGAAACCCG
>CAYRPW010000213.1:0-4655 GCA_964426145.1 uncultured Oscillospiraceae bacterium | reverse complement strand
ATCGCCGTATTCCCCGGCCACCTGCGCGTCCACCAGCTGGAACACCGTGCATTCCAGCGATTTCACGCTGACGGCGTTGATATCGGCCTGCGTAACCTCCGCCCGCTCGCCGGCATAATCCGCCAACTTTTCGATTTCCTGTTTCAATAACGCCGCATCGTTTCCGACGGTGAATAAAAACCGCTGGGCAACGGCGGGTTCCAAGCGTTTCCCCAGCGCTTTCATCGACCGGGTAATCCATTGCACGGCCTGCGGTTCGGTCATGGGAGAAAAATCGACGACGGTATGGTTTTGCTTACAGTAGGTATAGAGCTTTCTGCGGCCGTCCGCCTTGCCCTTTACGATGAACACCAGGCACGCGGCAGGCGACGCGGCGGGCAGGTAGCCGATCATCCGGTCCGTATCCCCGTCGTCCCCCGCCTTGCCGGACAGGGGGCCGAATTCCCGCACCAGCACCACGCGCCTGTCCGCCATCATGGGCAGGGTTTCAACCGCGGCGATTATCTCATCCACGGCGGGGTGCAAAAGCTCGGTCAGGTTCATCATCTCCAGCCCCGGAGGCAGCAGTTTGGCGCACAGCTGTTTCACAGCCTGCGCCTTGATGTACTCCTCTTCGCCCTCCAGCACATACACCAGCCTGATATCACCCTGTTTGAGCGAATCGAAAAACTCCTGATAATTCAACGCGTTCCCTCCGGCAGATAGCGATAGGCGCGATACCCGTTTGCAACGGGTACGATGGTGATTTCCCCGGTTTCATCCGTACGCAGTACGCTTACGTTCTGCGCCGCGAAACGCTCCAAAGTGTCCGAAGCGGGCACGGCGCTGTCCGCCCGCACGGTGAGCAGCGCAAGCGTCGGATCGACCGACTGCAGGAACGCTTCGCCGCTGCTCGTTTTGCTGCCGTGGTGGCCGGCCTTCAGCACATCGGCGGAAACCGCCGCATAGCGTTCGTACAGAATGCCGTTATCCGCCATGCTTAGAACGCGCACGTTGCCAAGCGTGATGAGCATCGCAAGCGATCGGTCGTTGGGGTCGATCCCGGTGCGGGTACACCCGGCCTGCGGCCAGAGCACTTCGATGGTAGTTTCGTGAAACCGGAGCGTATCTCCTGCCGCAAGGGCGGTCACCGGTATGCCATGCGCGGTGAGTTGATCCAAGATCGCAAGGCTTTCCGCGTCGTAATCCTGGCGCAGCGTATCCACAGGCAAATACACCCGACCGATCCGGATGCCCGCGTCCAGAAGCGCGCCGACGCCGCCCGCGTGATCGGAATGCAGATGCGTCAGGATCAGCGCGTCCAGGCTGCGGCCTTCAGCCAGCAGGCGGTTGAGGAGTTCCCCGCCGTTATTGCCGGTGTCGATGCCGACGGTGATGGTACCGTCCACGATCAGCGCCGCGTCCGCCGATCCGGCGGCGAACTGGTGATACCGAAGCGAAGGCGGCCGCACGGCGAACGAACCCGCCGCGGCGATGACCGCAACCGCCGCGATGGCCAGAAGCCGCCTGCGCAGCGGCGCGCGGATAAAATGCGAAACGGCAACCGCGGCCGCCACTCCCGCAATGCAGACCCAGGCGTTGGGCAGCGGCACGCGCAGCTCCGCCATGGGCAGCGTAACGGAGATCCGCACGAGGCGCAGCACGAGCTCGGTGCCCAGTTTCGCGGCAAAGCCCAGCGGCGCGGCCAGATACGCGCCTGCCCAGGGAATGAACAGCACGAGCGTCGTAGCCGCGTACAGCGGCACCAGAATGCCGACCAGCGGCACGACGGCGAGGTTGAACGGCAGGCTGTACGGGTAGACCGCGTGATAATAGGCGGCGATGGGCAGCGCGACGCCAAGCTGTGCCGCAACGCTTACGCTGACGGCCTGTTTGCTTTTATGCAGCAGCAGCGAGGGATTGACGATGCGTTTCTTTGGACGCCGTGTTCCCGTGGCCGGAAACAGGCGGTTCAGCCCCTGCATCAGCCGCGGATACAGCAGAAAGATTCCGGCAACCGCCGAAAAGGACAGGACAAAGCCGGCGGAAAAAAGCTGCAGGGGATTGATGATCAGCACGGCAAGCAGCGCCGTGCCGGTTACCGTAACAGGGTTGGTTCTCCTGCCCAGAGCGCCCGCCGTAACGAGCAATAACACCATAGCACCGGCGCGCAGCGAAGAAACGGCAAACCCGGTGATCCCGCAGTACAGGAGGAGAAAAACACCGATGACCGGAATTTGCATAAGCCTGCGCAGCCTGCACCGTTGCAAAAGCCACAGCAAGGCTCCGGACAGAATGCCGACGTGCAGCCCCGAGACGGCCATCACGTGGGCAACGCCCGCCTGCTGAAACGCTTCCGTGTCATCCTCCGCCAGTGTACCGCGCTGCCCGAGCAGCATGGCGACGGCCAGGTCCGCCGATTGCCCCATCACGGTCTGCAGTTTTTGGCGGCAGGCCGCCGCAATGCGCTGGGCAGCGTTAGCCCAGCGCGTTTCGCCGGGGAGAATCCGCAGATCGTCTACCCCGGAAATTCCGTAATACAGGCCGCGCTCGAGCATCCACATCCGGAAATCAAAGTCGTACTCATTTTGCCTGCCGGACGAATGGTACACCTTGCCGGAGAACGCGATACGCATACCGTCGGTCAGTGTGAGGGGTTCCTGCCCCGGCGATACATATACGGTCGCATAGGCCTTGCCGGGCTGTACAACCCCGTCAAGCGTCACATCCGCGGCCACAAAAGTGACGTTTCCCGATGAGGATACTTTGGAATCCCCGTACACCGTAGCGGTGATGGTTTCATAACGCCCCTCCGCGGGCATGGGCGGGTTTAGCCAGTGCTGCGTCCACAAAAGCGCGCACAGCAGGGCAAGCGGCAGGCAGACCAGGCGCAGCGGCAGCCGGAGCATGCGCAGCGGAACCGCCGTAAGCAGCGCGAACAAGCCGATCCACAGCGGCCACAGCCCCGCCGCAACGCGCGGCGCCAGCCAGATGCCGAATGCAAAAAAGCCTGCGAGCGCAGGCATGAACAAGTTCCGTTCGTCCGTATGAAACGGGCCCGGGTTCATGGCCCGGTTTCCAGCAGGCATACGGCGTGGGCGGTCATCCCTTTTTCCTCGCCCTCGAACCCCAACCCTTCGGTCGTCGTCGCCTTGACGCTGACGCAATCGACCGGGATCTGCAGATGCGAAGCCAGGGTTTCCCGCATGCGGTCGATATAGGGCCTGAGCTTGGGCCGCTGGGCAGCGATGGTCACATCCACGTTGACCGGACGAAACCCCGCCGCGTGAAGCTGTTCCACGACCGTATCCAGAAGCCGGAGGGAGGAGATGCCGCGGTACTGGGCATTCGTATCGGGGAACAGCTTGCCGATATCGCCCATCGCGGCCGCGCCCAGCAGCGCGTCCATCAAAGCGTGCGTGGCGACGTCCGCGTCGCTGTGGCCGAGCAGCCCTTTTTCATGGGGTATTAGCACACCGCAAAGCGTAAGCTCCCGCCCTTCCACCAAAGCGTGAACGTCCAGCCCGTGGCCGATGCGCATCATTTGTCTTCCCCCTCCAGTATGGCCGCCGCCAATGTGAGATCAAACGCCGTGGTAAGCTTCAGGTTGCGGCGGCTGCCCTCCGTTACGTATACGGGCATGCCGGCGTGTTCCAGAAGCGCCGCGTCGTCGGTGCCCTGAAAGCCGTCCCGCTCCGCCAGCGCGTGCGCCTGCCGGATGAGTTCCACGCGGAATGCCTGCGGCGTTTGCATTGCGAAAAGAGACTGGCGGCTGAGGGTTTCCAGAACTTCGCCGTCCTCGCCGACGCGTTTTACGGTATCGCTCACCGGCAGCGCGGCCACGCCGGACCCGCGTTGTTCTGCGGATTGCAGCGCGCGGGTGACGACGTCTTCCGTGACCAGCGCCCGGGCGCCGTCGTGGATAAGCACGATCTCCGCATCCGCGGGCAGGGCCGCAAGGCCTGCGGCCACGGATTTCTGGCGCGTGTCCCCGCCGGGCACGACTGCCGTTGCGAACTTCGCAAGGCCGAATTGGGCGACGATCTTCTGCATCAGCGCAAGCTCGTCCGCCTGCGCAACGATCACCGCGCCCGCGCAGATGCCCGTGAACGGCACCGCAGCGCGCACGATGGCGGGAATACCGCGGATGGGCAGGAGCACCTTATTCAGGTTCCCGCCCATGCGCGTTGCGCTGCCGCCGCCAAGGATGACCGCGTACGCTTTCATCAGCCGCGCTCCGCCTTCACGGCGTCGTCTTCTTCCATCACTTCGTAAAGGTCCGCCGCGCCTTCCTTGCGCACGGTTTCCTTCACGTCCAATATGCGGTATTTCCCCACCTTGTTGCCAAAGCGGATTTCCAGCGTATCGCCCGCGGTTACGTCCGCGCCGGGTTTTGCGGTGCGCCCGTTCAGGCTTACGCGCCCGCCGGAGCAGGCTTCGTTTGCCACGGTGCGGCGCTTGATGATCCGCGAAACCTTCAGGAATTTGTCAAGCCTCATGGTCAGTTTTCCGTTCCTTCCTGCCCGGCCAGCAGTAAAATGGCGCGGGCAATGATCTTGGCGTTGAGTACCAGGGTTTCGATGCGGATGTACTCGTCCGCCTGATGGGCAACGTCCTCCTCCTCGGGGAACGTAGCGCCGAACGCGACGCCTTCGGCAAGGCAGCGGGCATACGTG
>CAYRPW010000212.1:0-4688 GCA_964426145.1 uncultured Oscillospiraceae bacterium | reverse complement strand
TGTAAGTGATACCCCTTGCCAGCCCGCAGCTGACAACGCAGATCGGGCTTTATCAACAGGCAAAAACGCAGGCGTCTGCCTGCGTTTGCGTTGTGTTTTGGTCAGTCTACCGAATAGGGCATCAACGCGATGGCACGGGCGCGTTTGATGGCTTCGGAGAGCTGGCGCTGATGTTTGGCGCAGTTACCGCTCATTCTGCGGGGAACGATCTTCCCGCGTTCATTGACGAAGCGGCGCAGGCGATTTACATCCTTGTAATCGATATACTCGATTTTATCCACACAGAAAGCGCATACTTTCCGGCGCGGTTTACGGCCGCGGGGTCTGCCGCCGCCGGGCCTTCTTTCACCACGATCACGATCTTCGGGCATGGGGGAGCCTCCTTTTTATCAGCGTTAGAACGGCAGATCGTCGTCGTCGACTTCCTGGAATCCATCGTTTCCGGCAGCATCGTCGGCATTGGCGGGGCTTGTGCCCGGGCCTGCGCCGCTTTGGCTTTCGTTGCGCGAGGAGAGGAATTCAACGTCTTCGGCAAACACGTCAAGAGAGAAGCGGGTGCCTCCGTCTTTTGCTTCATAACTGGAAACCGACACTGATCCGATCACGCACACCTTACGGCCTTTAGCCAGGTAGCGCTGGCACACGTCGCCAAGCTTGTTCCAGGCCGAAACACGGAAAAAGTCCGCCTCCGGCTGGTTCTGCGCCTGCGTTGAGCGCCTGCGGTTGACTGCGATCGTAAAGGAGCAAACGGTACTGCCCGAGGACACGGTACGCGTTTCAGGGTCGCGCGTCAGATTGCCGATTATGATCAGCTTATTCATATCGTGTCACCGCCTTATTCGGTCTGGTCTGCAGTTGCGACTTCAGTATCGTCATGTTCGCCCGTTGCCGGTTCGTTGGCCGACAGCGTTTCTTCGGGTTCTTCCGAAGGCAGATCCCGTTCGAACTCGGCGACGTCACGCATCGGAGCGGACGACGGACGAGCAGCTTTGGGTTTGACGCTCTGCTTTTTATCCAGCAGTTTGATAATGAGATAGCGAAGAATCATATCGCTGTTCTCAAGATGACGCTGAATTTCTTTGTTTACGGGCCCTAACGCTTTGAACGTTGTGAGCACGTAATAGCCTTCGGGCATATCGTTGATGGGATATGCCAGGCGGCGCTTGCCCCATGTTTCATCAACTTTCTCGATTTCGCCGCCGTTTTGCTTGATCAGTTCCGTGAACTTCTCAATCAGCTCTTTTCTGGCGGTTTCCTCCAGTGCTGTGTTGATGATATAGGTCAGTTCGTACCTATTCATGCTTTCACCTCCTCTTGGACTTATGGCACCGCATCACTGCGCGGTGCAAGGATGTGCCAATTAGAAATTATACTACTTAACGTTTACGATTGCAAGCAATACTCACACGAAAACCTTCAATCTATAGCAGAAACACAATGAGGATTGATTTTTTGCCCCCGATGCGGTAAACTGAATCAGAGAGCGAACAAGGAGGCTGGGAACATGAAGTTGCTTGTTGCGATTGTACAGGATGAGGATTCTCAGCGACTGATCAACGAAATGATGACGGAAGGCTTCCGCGTAACGAAGCTGGCAACCACGGGAGGTTTTCTGCGCTCCGGCAACACCACGCTTCTCGCAGGCGTGGAAGACGAGCAGGCGGACACTGCGATCGGTATTATTGAAAAAATATGCAAAAGCCGTAAGCAGGTTACGTCGTCGCCATCGCCGATGATCAATTCCACCGGTACGTACACCCCTTTTCCATTTGAGGTTTTGGTCGGCGGCGCAACGGTATTCGTGCTGACCGTAGATCAATTCCTGAAGTATTGAGGGAAAAGTTTTGGATTACAGCGCCGCGGCACAAAACGCGGTAACGCCGCCCGTGTTCATGGAGTATCGCTTCATCGGCGCCCGTTACGAACGCCTTGTCGCGCAGTTCCGCTCCGGCAGGTATGCGCATGCCTATCTGTTCAGCGGGCCGCCGGGCATTGGAAAATTGACGTTTGCCCGTTATCTGGCTTCCCTGGTGCTGTGTGAAAGCGAAGCGTCTCCGTGCGCTATATGCAGCCAATGCAGGCAAGTCTATGAAGGAAAGCATTCTTCCGTCGCGGAAATCACTCCGCAGGACAACAAAGCGATCCCGGTTGATCGCATCCGCGAACTGATATCCGACGTTTCCCTGTACTCGTTGGACGGCAGACAGCGGATTGTGATCATCGAACCGATGGAAAGCCTTACGCCGCAGGCGCAGAACTGCCTGTTGAAATCCCTGGAGGAACCGAGCGTCAGCATTACGTATTTCCTTCTTTCCCACGATTCAAGCTCTTTGCTGGACACGATCCTCTCGCGTTGTTTCGTTTTTAAGCTCACGCCATGGCCGGATGAAGTATTGATACGCCATTTACAAACCCTTGGATATCCCAAGGATAAGGCGGAATATGCGGCTATCCTTTCGGGCGGCAACGTGGGGGAGGCCCTCTGCATTTTGGATGAACAGGCGGGCAGCACCGGGGAAACGGCACTGCGCCAGTTGCTGCAGGTAGCCACCGCACGGGACGCGGTTGTCTGCTCGGCTTCGCTTAAGGATGCGGGTGCAAACGCCTTGTCAATCCTGTTGCTGCTGGAACAGTACTTACAGCAGTGTCTGCTGGTTAAAACCGGCTTGCTGAATCCAAAGTTTTTGGAGAATACCCCCTGGGCCGCCACATTGCACAACGCATCCCAACAGGATCTGACAACCCTCATCGAACAGGTATTTTATGCCAGGAAATTAAGAATGAGCAATGTCAATTGGCAGTCGACGATAGATCAGTTGATATTCAAACTATTGGAGGCTAAACGTACATGGCAAAAATCGTAGGCGTACGCTTTAAGAACGCGGGGAAGCTGTTTTATTTTGATCCGGTCGATCTCTGGCCAAACCCCGGCGATTTTGTCGTCGTCGACACCATCCGCGGTCAGGCGCTCGGCCAAGTGATAACGGGAATGCGGGAAACCCCCGAAGAATCGCTGGAAGCCCCTTTGAAGCCGATCTTGCGTATCGCAACGCCGGAAGATATGGTTCATATGCGGGAAAATGAGGAATTCGAAAAAAAGGCATTCGACGTCTGCTTTAAAAAGATAGCGGAACATCAGCTGGAAATGAAGCTGGTGCAGGCGGAGCAAACGTTTGACAACTCAAAGCTCGTGTTTTATTTTACCGCCAACGGCCGCGTAGATTTCCGTTCCCTGGTGAAAGATCTTGCGTCTGTTTTTCATACGCGCATCGAGCTGCGCCAGATCGGCGTACGCGACGAAGCCCGGATGATCGGCGGATTGGGTCCCTGCGGATTGCCGATCTGCTGCGGCACGTTCCTTGGGGATTTTCAGCCGGTGTCGATCAAAATGGCGAAGGAACAGAATTTATCGCTCAATCCCACCAAGATATCCGGCGTATGCGGCAGGCTGATGTGCTGCTTGAAATTCGAGGACGATCACTATATCAAAACCCGCAAACGTATGCCAAAACTAGGCAAAGACGTGGAAACGCCGGACGGTTTTGGCACGGTGATCGATCTGAACGTATTAAAGGAAACCGTCACTGTGCGCGTTCACCGCGATGATTCCAACGAGATCAAAACCTATGCCATCGAAGACATCATCTGGTTTAAGATGGAAAAGGAAGCCGAGCGGCAGGGGGTTGTGAAAGCACCGGGCGTTAAGAAACGCGAGCCGGAAGCTATCGTTGTGACCAGTGATATTGACGGAAACACCGAGATCAGCGTGCTCGGCGACGACGACGAGCCGGCCGCCGTAATTTTGGATGAAGAGGTTTCGTTTTCATCCGACCCTGAGCCCGAAACCTTTGAACCCGAACCCTTGTCGGATGAGATTCCAAAAAACGGCAAATCCGCTCTGGACTGGCAGGAAGAAGTTGCACAGGCGCTGCGAAAATCCAACGATGTGAATTCATAAGGCGCAAGTATTGCAAATCCACTTCTCACGTGCTATGATGAACCCGAAAAAACGATTACTGGAGGTGACCGTTTCATGGCATACCATATTACTGACGACTGCATCAGCTGCGGCGCATGCGCGCCCGAGTGTCCGGTGGAAGCGATTTCCGAGGGAGACAGCAAATATGTGATCGATCCCGATAAGTGTATCGATTGCGGAGCTTGCGCCGATGTATGCCCTGTGGATGCTCCCGAGGAAGCGTAACGGCATCCAGACGGTTCATTGAAAAGTGGCTTAGCCACTTTTTTTATTGCCTGTCTTTTCTGTTTCGAACGGGGGAGTGGTAGGATACTGTGAAGAAATTATTCGCATCCTGTTCTTGACAACGCGTTTCGGTTTGATATAATGATTTTATCTATTCGCTAAAGAATACTTTAACGAATAAATAAGCCGGTGAATTCATCGTGCAACCAGGATCGTCTTTCCTTGTATTCGAAAATGGGAAGTGAGCGTATACCTGCGTTTTCCAAGGAAGAACTGGAAGAGGCGCTGCACGCCATTCTATCAACGATTGCCAAATGCGAAAAGGTACAGCCAAAACTAAAATGCGGCACCGCGCAGCATACGCTTTTATTACGGCGCATCAAAGCGCTAACGATTGCTTCCGTGCTGATACGGCAGGCACTTGAACAAACCGGTTAAACCTTCCGTTTCTATCAAGGCAGCCGACATACGCATTCCTGTTTCT
>CAYRPW010000211.1:0-4699 GCA_964426145.1 uncultured Oscillospiraceae bacterium | reverse complement strand
TTCCTGGGCGGCCGCCTTGTAGGCGTCAAATTCGGTTTGCAGGGCGGCAAGCGCCGGGTCGGGTTCGGTGGTCTGCGCCGTATTGCCCGCCGCGGCTTTCAGCGTGTCCAGCTCCGTTTGCAGGGTGGACTGCGCAAGGGTTGCCGCGGCCAGATCGGCAATGGCGGTGGCCTTGTAGGCGTCGAAATCGCCTTGCAGGTTGTTCAGATCAGCGGTGGCCGTTGCCTTGTAGGCGTCGAATTCGCCTTGCAGGGCGGCAAGAGCGGCTTCGGCCTGCGTTTTGTAGGCGTCATACTCGGCCTGCAGGGCGGAAAGCGCGTCGGCGTCCCCCGCGGCGGGCGCGGGCGTTGCCCCGGCGGCTGCGGTGGCGGTGCCTGCGAGCGCGGCGGCTAGATCGGCCTCGGCCTGGGCTTTATAGGCGTCAAACTCGGTCCGCAGCGCCTCAATCGCGGTGGCGGAAGCTTCCGCGGCGGCCTGCGCGTCCGCCTGGTAGGCGGTATATTCGGTCTCCAGCGCCGCGTACTTCTCGTTGAGCGCGGTGAGATCCGGCGCGGGTTCCGCGGTTTGCAGCGCAGCAAGCTCCGCCGAAACCTGCTCAAGGTTTGCCTGCAGATCGCCGTTCTGGCGCTGCAGGCTGCTGTTGTTGAAAATCAACACGCCCGCGAGCACCAGCAGTGCAACGATAAACAGGCCCAGAATGATGAAAAGGATCCGTTTTCCGGCGGGAGACGCTTGGCTGACCTTATTCATATGGAGATCTCCTTATGGCAGACTGGAAAGGAGGCGTTCCTCTTGATTTGCTTCGCAGCATTATACCATAGTTGGGAACGTTTGTCGATTCCTTCCTGACAAGCGTTTGGCAGGCGGCAGCACGCTTTGCGCACCGTGTGAAGACGTACCAAAAGAAGCGAAGCGGGCGCGGACGGATGCGATTGTACTGCGTTTGTGCTAATTTTGAACGGCCCTGCGGACGATTGACACGGGCAGGCCGCATTGACTATAATGAAGGTTGTTCCTGCGCCACGGCGCAAACGCCCAGCGGATAAGGAAAGGAAACAAAGCCGGAATGAAAAAAGTTGCCGTCATCATGGGTTCGGACAGCGATCTTCCCGTTCTCAAGCCCTGTTTCGATCAGCTGACCACGTTTGGAATTCCGTTCGAGGCGCACGTCTACAGCGCGCACCGCACCCCGGACGAAGCCGCCCGGTTTGCCGCGGAGGCCAAGGACAACGGCTTCGGCGTACTCATCGCCGCCGCGGGCAAAGCCGCGCATCTGGCGGGCGCGCTGGCCGCGCGCACGGTGCTGCCGGTGATCGGCATCCCCGTGAAAGCTTCAACGCTGGACGGGCTGGACGCGCTTTTGTCCACCGTGCAGATGCCCGCGGGCCTGCCCGTTGCCACCGTCGCCATCGACGGCGCCGCCAACGCCGCCATCCTCGCCGCGCAGATCCTGGCGCTTTCGGACGACGAGCTGTACGCCCGGCTGTGCCGCGCCCGCGACGAGATGCGGCATAACGTGCTGGAAAAGGACGCGGCCCTTCGCCTCGGCTGACCGCGAAGCCGGAATGCCGCGGGCCGTACCGCGGCGTTTTGCCCTGCCGGGCATGCGGAATTCCCGCGGCGCTGCCGCAGACTATTCCACAGTAAGGGAGTGACTTTCCATGGAGACGCTCGGTTTGCTCTACGAAGGCAAGGCAAAGAAGGTATTTGCCACGGCGGACCCGCAGGCGCTGCTGGTTTCCTACAAGGACGACGCCACCGCCTTCAACGGGCTGAAAAAGGGTACGATCGCAGGCAAAGGCGCGATCAACAACCGCGTGACCAACCACCTCATGCGGCTGCTGGAACAAAAAGGCGTACCCACGCACCTGATCCGGGAGGTATCCGATACCGAAACGCTGGTCAAAAAGGTGACCATCGTGCCGCTGGAGGTGATCGTCAGAAATGTGGCTGCCGGCTCCCTTTCCAAGCGGCTTGGCCTTGCGGAAGGGGTGGTGATGCAAAAAACCGTGCTGGAATTCTGCTACAAGGACGACGCGCTGGGCGACCCGATGGTTAACCAGTACCACATCGCGGCGATGGGCTGGGCGACCGACGGGGAAATGAAAACGATCAGCGATTACGCGCTGAAAGTCAACGACGTTCTGCGCGAGTACCTCAAGGATATGAACATCGACCTCATTGATTTTAAGCTGGAGTTCGGGCGTTTGTCGGACGGCACCATTGTGCTCGCCGATGAAATCAGCCCGGACACTTGTCGTTTTTGGGATACTGTGACCCATGAGAAGCTCGATAAGGACCGGTTCCGCCGCGACCTGGGCAAGGTGGAGGACGCCTATCAGGAAATTCTAAAGAGATTAATGGGCGAATGAAACGAGCGTGCATCCTGTGGATGCCGCAGCGCAGCTGTGAGCGAGTTGAATTCGAGACGTTTTGCAAAGCATCACGACCGACAGGGAGTGAGGCGACAACAAAACGGACGGGGCGCTTGGCAGAGAGTGAAGCGGCAAGCCGCTTTTTCAACGGTTCGAAAAACGGGAAGGCACGAAAGGGATTTTTCGGATGAGTAAACTTCATGAAGAGTGCGGCGTGTTCGGCATTTTCCTGAACAACGGCGGCAAGGGCGTGGTGCAGCCCGTGTACCATGCGCTATACGCCCTGCAGCACCGCGGGCAGGAGAGCTGCGGCATTGCCGTGAACACGCGCGGCGTGCTTACCTGTTATAAGGACATCGGCCTGGTGGGCGAGGTGTTCAGCCGCGACGTGCTGCAAAAGCTTCCCGAAGGCTCCATCGCCGTGGGCCACTGCCGCTACGGCACCACCGGCGTGCAGAACCAGGCCAACGCCCAGCCCCTGCTGGTCAACCATTTGAAGGGCGGCATGGCGCTCGCCCATAACGGCAACATCGTCAACGCCCAGGCGCTGCGCGAGGAGCAGGAGCTGGGCGGCGCGATTTTCCACACGACCACCGATTCCGAGGTGATCGCCTACACCATCACGCACGAGCGCCTGCGCACGGCCAGCATCGAAGAAGCCGTGCTCGGCGCCATGAAGCGCTTAAGCGGCGCGTACACGCTGGTGCTGGTCAGCCCCACCAAGCTCATCGCCGCGCGCGACCCCAACGGCTTTCGCCCCCTGTGCATGGGGGAACTTCCCGACGGCATTGTGTTTGCCAGCGAAACCTGCGCCCTGGACGCGGTGGGCGCGAAGTTCGTGCGCGACATCAAGCCCGGCGAAGTGGTGGTGGCCGACGCCGAAGGCGTGCGCACGCTGGCGCTGAAAGGCACGCGCCCCTGCCCGTCGCTGTGCGTGTTCGAGTTCATCTATTTCGCCCGGCCCGACAGCGTGATCGAAGGCGCGTCCGTACACCAGGCGCGGCTCAGGGCGGGCGCGTTTTTGGCGCTGGAGCACCCCGTGCAGGCGGACGTGGTGGTGGGCGTACCGGATTCGGGCATCGACGCGGCCATCGGCTACGCCCGCCAGTCGGGCATCCCCTACGGGGTCGGGTTCATCAAAAACAAATACGTCGGCCGCACGTTCATCCAGCCGGGCCAGCTGGAACGCACCAACGCCGTGAAGATCAAGCTGAACGTGATCCGCTCCACGGTGGAGGGAAAGCGCGTGGTGCTGATCGACGACTCAATCGTTCGCGGCACCACGGCGGCGCGCATCGTGAGCCTGCTCAAGGAAGCGGGGGCCACCCAGGTGCACATGCGCCTTGCGGCGCCGCCGTTCATGCACCCGTGTTATTTCGGCACCGATATCGACTCCACCGAAAACCTGATCGCCGCGGGGCACAGCGTGCCGGAGGTGTGCGAGATCATCGGCGCGGACAGCCTGGGGTTCATGCCCGTGGAATGCCTGGATAAGCTGGCCGCAGGCGCGGTCTGCGGGTTTTGCAAGGGCTGCTTTACGGGCGAGTATCCCGTGGACCCAAACGGCGCCGCCGCCAAGGACAAGTTTGAAAACTACCTTCCGCAATGAGGTGAAAGCATGAAAAGCCATTCCGAAAGCTACAAGGCCGCGGGGGTGGACATCACCGCGGGGTACAAAGCCGTGGAGCTGATGAAGGCGCACATCGCCAGAACGCTCGTAGGCGATGCGGGCAAAAGCGCCGGGATCGGCAACATCGGCGGGTTCGGGGGCATGTTCGAGCTGGATTTGGCGGGGATGCCGCACCCGGTGCTGGTATCGGGCACCGACGGCGTGGGCACGAAGCTGAAGCTCGCGTTTCTGCTCAACAAGCACGACACCGTGGGGATTGACTGCGTTGCCATGTGCGCCAACGATATCCTCTGCTGCGGCGCGAAGCCGCTGTTTTTTCTGGATTACATCGCCTGCGGCAAAAACGTGCCGGAGACGGTTGCGCAGATCGTGGCGGGCGTAGCCGAAGGCTGCGTGCAGGCGGGCTGCGCCTTAATCGGCGGCGAAACCGCCGAGATGCCGGGCTTTTACCCGGAAAACGAGTACGATATCGCGGGCTTCTGCGTGGGCGCGGTGGACAAATCGAAAATTCTTGACCGGCAAACCATGGAAGCGGGCGACGCGCTGATCGCCCTGCCGTCCTCCGGGGTGCATTCCAACGGCTTTTCGCTGGTGCGCAAGGCTTTGGGCGTCACGCTAATCGACTACGCCCAAACGCTGCTCACGCCCACGAAGATTTACGTACAGCCCATGCTTCAACTCTTCGGGGCGGTCA
>CAYRPW010000210.1:1919-4721 GCA_964426145.1 uncultured Oscillospiraceae bacterium | reverse complement strand
GGCCTGACGGTACCCGAGGCGGAGGCGGCACTCGCCGCCGCCGAGTTGACTGCGCCGTAGCGCTTCCGGAGGGTTCGGCGGCTCATTGCCTGCCGCAGCCATGGTTCGCGCCTTTCCCGCCCGCACGGGCGGGCAAAGGCGCGTTTTGATTCGGCGGATATTTCGCGGCGCAATCCGGCCCCTTCGCGGGCTGTTTCCGGTATGAACCCGCGGCAAAAGACCGGGTATATTCCCGGCGGATTAGAATTTCCTGAGTTTTCTTGACAGGCGGCCTGACCGTATCTATAATTACTCTATCAGATTGAGTAATCTGATAGAGTAATCAGAGCAGGAGGCGATCCCATGCCCATCAGCGCGGAGCTTATCCGCGGGCATCTCGACGCGATCATCCTGCGCCTGCTCATCGAGAAGGACCGCTACGGCTATGAGATCGCCAAGGAGATCGGGCTGCGCACCGGGCAAAGCCTGGACATCAAGGAGGCGACGCTCTACGCGGCCATCCAAAGGCTTGAGCGGAACCGTTTGATCGTATCCTACTCCGGGCAGATCACCCACGGGCGGGCGCGCAAGTATTACCGGCCCACGCCGGGCGGGCGCACCTATTTCCGCGAGAAGCGAAACGAATGGCTGCAAATCCAACACGCCATGAACAAATTGATGGAGGAAGAACCGGATGAAAATCAGAGAATACGTTGAAGAATTCTTTCAAAACGTCCCCGAAAGCGACGAAAAGCAGAGCCTGCTCAACGAGCTGATCCTGGACGCCGAGGAGAAGGCCCAGGACCTCATGGCCGCGGGCAAGCCCGAGGAGGACGCGGTGAACAAGGCCCTGGTGGAGCTTGGCGACCTAAGCGAGATCAAGCTAAGCCTCATGCACGTAACCGGGCCCAAGGCCGCCCCGCGCAGAAACCGCAATAACCTTTTGTACTCGGTGTTCGGAAGCGCGCTGATCATCGGGCTGATGCTGTTCATCAACCTCTATTACTCGCCCTGGACGATCTGGTTTGTGTACCCGATGTTCGGCATCCTGTGGTGGCCGCTTACCATGCTCTTGCACTACATGAACCACAGGGAGGAGGGCCGCAAATGAACCGCTTTCTGGCCATGCCGCGCAATTTCCGCGTTGCGGCGTTCTACTGCGCGCTGATCGCGCTTACGGTCCTCACGCTCAACCTCCTCACCTCGCCGCGCTATCTGTGGTGCGTATACCCGATCCTGGGCGTGCTGTGGTGGCCGCTGAGCGCGTACTTCCGGGGCCGCAAACAGCCGCTGCTGTTCGCGCTGTGCGGCGCGGGGCTTGTGTGGGCGACGTTCTTCATCGCCTACCGCATCTCCTCCCCCGGCGCGCATCCCTGGTACGTATACCCGATGCTCGGCGTGTTCTGGTGGCCGCTGTCCGTGTGGGGCGCCAGGGTGGGCGCGCGCAGGTTTTCCATCGTTGCGGCGCAATATGTCATCCTCACGGCGCTGACGATCAACATGATCACCTCCCCGGGCTTCTGGTGGTGGCTCATTCCCGCCGCGCTGGTCATCTGGTGGCCGCTGATCCTTCACTTCCCCCGCCTGCTGCGCAAAGAAGGTGACGACGTATGACCCGCACCCTTCGCACCGCGCTGCTCTTCTCCGCCGCGATCCTCCTGATGCTCCTGACCATAAACCTGCTCACCTCGCCCGGGTATTTGTGGTTTATCTACCCCGCCTTCGGTATCCTGTGGTGGCCGCTGAGCGCGTATTATCTGGGCCGCAGGCAGCCGCTTGCCTACGCCCTGTGGGGCACGGGGCTGATCGCCGCGCTGTTCGTGCTGACCTACCTCATTTCCAGCCCCGGCGCGCATCCGTGGTTTGTATACCCCATCCTGTGCGTTCTGTGGTGGCCGCTTTCCGTGTGGGGCTTCCGCAAAGGCGCGCGCGCGTTTGCCGCGGCGGGCGGGGCGCTGGTAATCTGTACGCTGCTGATCGTAAACCTTCTCACCTCGCCTTCCTTCTGGTGGTGGGTCTACCCGGCGTTCTTCACGCTGTGGTGGCCGCTGTCCGTATGGATGGGCAAAAAAGCGGGCAGCCTTGCGTTCGCCGCCGGTTCGGCCGCGGCCGCCATCCTGTTCACCGTGCTCATGCACCGCATCCACAGCCCGCAGGCGACGCCGTGGTACCTGTACTCGCTGATGCCGTTTCTCTGGTGGCCGCTTTCCACGGCGCTGCGCCCCCGCGTGGGCGGCATTCGGCTGGCCTTGCTGGGCGTTTTGGTGTTCGCCGCGTATTATACGGGGCTGTCCGCCGTGCTGTACACGGCCAATACCCTGCTTTCGCTCTGCGCTTTGGCGGGCGCCGCGTGGGCCGTTTACGCAATCGGCCTGAGCAAACACCGCGATCACGCCGGGTTCGCCGCCGTAAACGCTTTGCTGCTGGGCGGGTACTGCGTTTTGCTGCATCGGCTGTTCACGCCCGCCGCGCATCCGTGGTTCTGGTACGCGTTCTTCCCGCTTGCGCTGTGGGTGGTTGTCATAGCGTTCAGGGAAAGGGCGTACGCGCCCAAACCCGCGCTGGCTGCCGCCGCCGTTTTCCTTGCGTATTACGGCGCGCTGAACCTCTGGCTTTCGCCCGCCGTGCCATGGGTGCTGTTCCTCACCGGCCCCGCCGCCGCCGCGGTGATCGGCGCGCTTTTCCGCGGCCGCGCCCTGCCGCTTGCCGTGTGGATGACCGTTACCGGCATTATCTACTTTGCCGCGATCAACCTCGTTTTCACCCCGCACGCCCTGTGGGCGGTGTACCCCGCCTTCGGCCTTCTGTGGTGGCCGCTTTCCG
>CAYRPW010000210.1:0-1819 GCA_964426145.1 uncultured Oscillospiraceae bacterium | reverse complement strand
CCGCAACCTTGGGGCGGTCCAGCAGCAGGCAGGACAGGGTGGTGACGACGCCGGACGTTATGAGGCCGGGCACGATGGCGTCCACGTAGCCGGCCATGCCGGAGAACAGCGCGGGCCTGCCAAACAGCAGGTTGCAAAGCCCCAGGGCGGACGCCTGCTTCAAGTTGACCAGCAGCATCCACAAAAGCGCCACCGTGAAGCCGGAGAGCATGCCAAGGATGGCCGTGCGGCGGCTTGCGCGCTTTACGTGCACGGTAATCACGTACAGCGGCAGGAAGGCCGCGCTGCACAGCGAGAAGAACACGTTGGTGGCGATGCCGATGGCCGCGTCCCACAGGTTTGGCAGCACGAAGGAGAGCGCAAACGTAAGCAGGATGCCCAGCAGCATGCCGATTTTGGCGCGCACCAGGCGGGCGGACGAATCATCGGCGGCGTTCCCGCTTTTGGCGATATCCAGGCTTGCCGCCGCGCCGATGGTATGGAACTGGCCGGACAGCGTGCTCATGCCCGCCGCGATGATGATGATCATGAACACCGCCGAAAACCACTCCGGCATGTATTCCGTGATGAACGTGGGCATGATGTTGTCCGTCGCCCCGGCATAGGCCGCGGAGATCAGCCCGTGATCCCGGTAGAAGAACACGTTGGAGATCGCGCCGATGGTAAACGCGCCGCCCAACATCACCAATATGAACAGCCCGCCGATGGGCACGGCCTTTTCAATTTCGCGGTCGCTTTTCACCGACATAAACCGCACCGCAAGCTGCGGCTGGCTGAGGCAGCCGATGCCCACGCCCATGATGACGCCTGTGACCACCGTAAACCAGATCGGCGTGCCCGAAGCGGGCATCCTCGTCCACCCGGCGAACCCGCCTTTGATGATCGCGGCCGCCTGTTCCTGCACG
The DNA here is from genome assembly GCA_964426145.1 of uncultured Oscillospiraceae bacterium. Classification (GTDB taxonomy): domain Bacteria; phylum Bacillota; class Clostridia; order Christensenellales; family Aristaeellaceae; genus CAXXOK01. The sequence goes on along the minus strand of CAYRPW010000210.1, from coordinate 914 downwards.
TCGGGCCGCTCGATCAGCTGGCTCAGCTCCTGGTTGCCCGCCGTGATGCCGCCCAGCCGCACGTACAGCCAGACGATCATCAGAAGCATCCCCGCAAACATCAGCGTTCCCTGGAAAGCGTCGGAGTACATCACGGCTTTCATGCCGCCAAACAGCACGTACACCGCCACGATGGCCGAAAACACGATCAGCGACAGTTCGTACCCGACGCCGAACGAGCTCTGCAGGAACTTGGCCGCGCCGATCATCACCGCCGCCGCGTACACCGGCATGAACACGATGATGACCATGCCGATGAACCGGCGCAGGAAGGGCGAGTTGAACCGCTTGCCGATCAGCTCCGCAAACGTATGGGTGTTCAACTCCACGCTCATGCGCCGCGTTTTTTTGCCGAAGCCCAGAAACGCAATGGCGATGCCCACGAAGATGCATAAGAACGTAAGCCACATCACGCTCATGCCGTACGTGCCCGCCAGCCCGCCGAACCCGATGATCGCGGACGTGGAGATGAACGTGGCGCCGTAGCTGAGCGCCATCACAATCGGGTGGGTTTTGCGCCCGCCGACGTAGTAATCCTTCTGGGAGTGGGTTTTCCTGTAACCAAGCCAGCCCAGCCAGCCGACGATCCCCAAATAGACCAGAATAATCAGTATTTTGACAACCATGCTGTGCTCCTTTCCCTTTCCTGCGGCCTTCCCCTATTGTTCCTTCTTCATCGCCTTGACAACGCCGTAACCCACGCAGAATGCCGCACACAAAACCGACAGTATATACGACATCGCCACCGATACGCTCTCCAGACCGAACATGTTCCCCCGCTCCTTTCCGCCTGCGTTTTCCTTGTGCGTTCCATGAAACCCGCCGCCGCCTGCCCGCATATCCGGCGGAAACGCCGGCCGTATCCCCCGGAAGGC
>CAYRPW010000209.1:1459-4730 GCA_964426145.1 uncultured Oscillospiraceae bacterium | reverse complement strand
ACGTCGCCGGTGATTTCCCCGTTGGAGTTGAGCGCCATGATGCTTTCAAAGTTGGTCTTGGTGCCGTTCATTTCGCTGGCGTCGATCGTGCCGGTGGTAATGCCGGGGATCACGTCTGCGGAGCTGGTTTCTTTGAACTGGAAGTACTTGGTGACGGGAGTGCCCTTGAAGTAATTCTCGTTGGCTTCGTAGTACACAACGCGGTTTTCATACTTGACGAACTTGTAGGGGCCTGCGCCCATCGGCATGGTCGTCTTGGCCTGGATCAGGCTCAGATCGCCGTAGGGGAAGCCGAACTTGTTGTTTTCGTAGTCGTACTGGGCCGCATCGCCATAGTAATGCATGGGCGCGACTTCGATGCCGAGAATGGAGTACACGGCCGGGGCTTCGTAGCCGGTGGTACGCACTTCCACGGTATATTTGTCAATCTTCTTGATGCCGGTGATGTTGGGAATGCCGCCGCTCATGGCTTCGTCCAGCGGGCCGTACGTGCCGATAAAGGCGTTATAGGTGACGCCAAGCACGTCGGTGCCATCCGGGCTTTCCACGGAAGCATAGGCAGCGGGGTCGCCGCCGTAGGCCGCTACGGTTTCGGCATAGTAATCGTCCAGCGTGGGATACTGGCCGGCTTTCGTGTCATACGCCGTGCTGGTAACCGCCGTGGTGAAGATGCCGGTTTCCAGGTCCATGGTGCCGTAGCCCCACAAAGCCATACCGGTAATCACGCTCAGGCCTTCGCTGGCAGCCGCATCTTCCGCAGATACGCCGACATAATCGGGAATATAAGCGGCATACGTGGTCAGGCAGGTCTGGATGATCTTGCTGACGTCTTCTTTCCAGTTCGCTTCCAGCGTCGCCCAGAAATAGGTCTGTTCTTCTTCAGTCCAGGCATCGTCCGCGGACCATACGTGATCTTTGCCCGCTTCATAGATGGATACGCCCAGCGCGGCGTACTTCGAGTAAACGTCCGCGGTGGTCTGCGTACGGTAGTCGTCAACGCCGATGATATTATACGAGGCCAGCTGCGTGGAGCCGGTATACGTAGGATCCAGGAAAACGTAGTAGGAGAAAATAAGGTCGTCCGCCGTCATTTCCACGCCGTCGGAGAACAGGACGCCTTCTTTGATTTTGGCAGTGTAGGTGGTCATGTCGGCGGCTTCATCGTAATCCACCTTCAGATCCGCAATGCCGGAGTAGAAATAATCCACGCCGTTGTAGGCGCGGGTTTCGCCCTCGATGGCATTGTACACGATGCCGCCGGAACGATCCAGGGTCATCAGCGCTTCCTGAGTCAGCCCTTCGACGTCGACGTCATAACCGGACTGGGCAAAGAAAGGGCTGAATTTTTCGGACAGCGTATCGATACCGGAAACGATCGGCATCGACTCGCCTTCGGCAAACGCCGCCATCGGGAGTGCAACGCCCACCAGCATTGCAATGGTCAGTAACAGGGCGCAAGTTTTTTTGAGCATAGAATTTCCTCCTTCATTTATTCGCACAAATGATGCTATTGCTAATTTAGCATAGATTGCGGATAATGTAAACCATCAAATCAGAAAAAGAAAATCCTTTCCTGTCAACGGTTTCGCGCGGGTTGTTTGTTATTGTATTAACAACCCATTCGAACACATGCATGCATTATGCAGGAATTGCATTATTTTCGAATCTGACGCCGCGATACGCCGAACTTACGGGTAAATATACGCATCTTCAACGTCGGGCGTTTCACACCGGAGGATCAACCCGGCGGTCAGTATTGGGCTATCATACGTCGCCCCGTAATATTCCATCACAAAGCTGCGCACGGTACCCGTGACCCGAACCCATTCGTTCTTCACCAGTCCCGCATCATCTTCCACTTTTACATGAAAGCCGACGATGGAAGCGTCCGCCGCGCAGCAGGCGATCATCGTCCGCGCAACCAAAACGGTATTTTCCGGGAACGAATCGCTGGTGTACACGTATCCGTAAACCGTGATCGTTTTCCCCACCAGGTCTTCCACATCCGACTGGAGGTATTGCGAGAATGCGTCGTCCGTCAACGTAAACACGGCCGTTTCGCTCTCCAGCACACAAGGCGCAAGATTGACGACTTCCTCCGCGGAAACGGAGGCGGTATCCGCCGGATCACCGGCATCTTCGTTTGGCTGCGCGGCCGGCTCCGCCTGCGCCTGCCCGGCTGGTTCTGACGCCGACTGGGTTGTTGCCGCCGCGGCACTGTTCAGGCTCATCATTTTCACGTTCTGGTTGGGCAGCATCCCGGGTGTATCCTGATTAGGCGTTACGGTAATAAAGAGCATCAGGGGGATGACATACAGCAAAATCGACGCCTTACCGTTCCCCCGCCGCCTATGGTTTTGCAGGCTTCGCACAAGCTGCAGCGCCTGATCTACATATAAAACGATCAGCACCGCAAACCCGAACCAAACCATCGGCACCATACGCGGGGCAAGAAGCAGCAGAATATCGCCGCCGATCAGCAGGTACGCCATGATCAGCAGCAGCGCCATCAGGATCACAAACCATAAAATATCCGCGCTCAGCTTACGCATAACTGCCTCCCAGGAAAAGGCTCGCAATCAGCGCAAGCGTAAAACAGGTGAATAAAATGGTTGCGATCAGGCGGATGACGAAACCTTTGCGGAAACTGCCCAGCATCATCATGGTATTTTTGATGTCGATCATCGGACCGACAATCAAAAACGCAAGCACGGATGCGCCGGAGAATTGCATCATGAAGGTGCTGGCAACGAATGCGTCTGCTTCGGAACACAGCGACAGTAAAAACGCAAGCGCCATCATCGCCAATATCGACACGATTCGGCCCCCTCCGATACCCGCAAGCACCGCCGTTGGAACCGCCATCTGCACGGCTGCGGCGATCATCGCGCCGAAGATCAGGTAAGCGCCGACGCTTTGGAGCTCCGCGCTCGTATGGGTAAGCACGGCGCGCAGCGCGCTGCTGGCGGTGTGCCTGCCCTGCACATTGCCGCCGTGATCCGCGCAGCAGGCATGCTCTTCGCGGGGATGCTCTTCGCGGGGAGTATGCCCGTCGTGCGTGTGGCCTTCATGCATATGCTCCTGGTGCTCATGCACTTCATGCTCGTGCTCTTCATGCGCATGCACTTCGTCGTGCGTATGCTCGCAGCCGCAGCCGCAGGCGCAGGTCACCGTCTGCGTGTCCGTCAGTATGTTTTGTTTTTTCCCGCGGCTGACCAACGCGCCGATCACGATTGCGCCCACACAGCCGCAAACGGCGCGCAGCGGCATC
>CAYRPW010000209.1:0-1449 GCA_964426145.1 uncultured Oscillospiraceae bacterium | reverse complement strand
GACGCGGATAAAAGCCGGAGAAATGCGTTTTTCGGCATGATTTTAAGAAGCATGTCTTCCGTAACGAACACCTGAATCAGCGATGAGATGATGGTTCCCAGCATGACGAAAGGCAGCGCTTCCAGCAGAATGGACCACAGCAGCAGCGTAAAGCCGCGCATTCCCGTTAAAAACTCTGTTTGTGAGGATCCAAGGCCTAAGCGAAGGCCCAACCAGAACACGCAAACGGCAGCCAGCAGAAAGACGAGCCCTTTTCGAACAAAACCCTGATTCGTTATCCTTCGCACACGCTTACGTTCCAATCTTGAGGATATGAATACGGTGCAATCGTATCATTCCGGTGACGGAGGTGTCAATTCCCCGGGAATTCTTTACAATCAATATGCCCGGCACGCGTATGCATACCGCGCCGCCTTCTGATCCTGTGTGCTTTGAAGTACTGCCAACGGAGCCCATGGTTTGCGATCCGGTGCTTCCATCGGCGTCGAGATGCCCGCAGCATGCGCCGGCCTATGCCCTCCGAAATGAAAAGGTTCCTCCGCGACGGGAGGAACCTGACGTAATACCTTGCGCCGGGGCTGGTTCAATTGCCCGCCGGATGATTCCGCACCGATAGACAATCGGCGCATTTGCCGTAGACCTCCAGTTTGTGATGCGTCTCCAGAAACCGGTGTTCTTTTGCCTGCGTACGCCAGAAATGGCCGTCGCACGGAATTTTGATGATCTTTCCGCACTCCGTGCAGATGAGGTAATGGTGGTGATCGCCTTCATACACCGTATAACGGTTCACGCCCTGCTCGTCGTTCATGGCTTCCAGAATGCCGAAATCCAGGAACTTCTGCACATTGCGGTAGACCGTCGCATTGTCGACGCTCATTTCGCCCGGCAGCAGCGAGTATACGTCGTGAACCGACAGCATCCGGTCGGGATGATCCAAAAACACGTCCAGTATACTCTTTTTCTGCGATGTAATCCGCAGCCCTTTCGCTCGCAGCATCGCATAAATCTTTGCGTGATCGTTCATTCCCAACCCTCCGGTGAAAGCATACCGCACTCTTCCGGGTAATTATACCGCGAAATGCCGTAAACATCAAATGAGGCGCAATTCCCCTATGCGTTTCATTTCACCGTGCGTTTGGCGAAGCTGACGAGCACGGGCAGCACGATAAGCGTCAGCATGGTAGAGACCATAAGCCCGCTCATCAGCGCAACCGCCATGGGTTTGAACAGCTCGCTCTGCCCGACGGCCAGCGGAATCAAACCGATCACCGTCGTGATGGAACTGAGCAGTATGGGACGCAGCCGGCGCAAGGACGCGCCGATACAGGCAGACTTCAGTTCCATTCCCTCCGCGGTTTCCTTGCCGATATAGTCCAGCAGTATGATCGCATTGTTCACCACGATGCCCAGCAAGCTCACCACCCCCAGCAGCGCTGTGAACGACAGGGG
>CAYRPW010000208.1:0-4796 GCA_964426145.1 uncultured Oscillospiraceae bacterium | reverse complement strand
CTTGCGGACGGATTCCTTAACGTAATAGAAGTAAAAAAGCTTTGCGCCGCGGTTTAAAAACCAGTTGCTGGTTTTCGTGCCCGGCGTGGCAAGGAGCTTGCGGAAATGCTCGCTTTCCACAGGCCCGAACGAATCCACGTTCTTCACGCGCATGGTGCCCAGGCTTTTGCGCTTTTTGTTATTGTAGACCTGGGCGAAATCCAGCTCGCCGTTGGTGAAGGTGTACTCGTACTCGGTGCGCAGGCGGTCCTTGTATAAAAACAGGAGCGCCGCCGTGCCCAGCAAGAGCAACACGTTAACCAGAAGCGCAATGGAGAAAGCCGTGAAAATCATCTGCAGCAGCATAAAGCCGATAATGGCGGATATCACCATCACAACGTTTGCAAGATAGAACAGGAGATCCTGCATCATGCGGTTCTTGCGCACGACGACTTCTTCCATAAAATGATCCATGCCAAAACCTCCCAAACCCTTATTTCATAGGAACTCAGAATACGAACAGATATAACACCGTGGTGATGGTGCCAATGAGTATCCCGCCGAGTACCTCAAACGGCGTGTGGCCGATCAGCTCCTTGAGCTCTTCGTCGGAGATGCGGTGCCCCGCGACAAACACTTCCCTGAGAATGTGGTTGATTACGGTCGCCTGGGTGCCGGTTTCCCGGCGCACGCCCATCGCGTCGTACATCACGATGAGGCTTAATACCACGCAAATTCCGAAAATCGGAGTTTCGAACCCCTGGGTGAAGCCGACGCTCAGCATCAGCGCGATCACCATGGCGGAGTGGGAGGACGGCATCCCGCCGGAGCCCACCAGCCGCCGCCAGTCGAGCCTATGCTCCACGGCATAATACAGCGGCACCTTTAACACCTGCGCAACGAACCACGCCAGTAACGAGCACAGCACGATGGGATTGGAAAACGCGTCCGCTAAGTTATGCACCGGTCAGGTCTCCCTTCGTCAGCTTGCCCGGGTCAGGGTAAAATCCGCAAGCGCCTGCAAAAACGCCGCCCGCGGCCCGAATACGGAGAGCGCTTCCTTCGCCTCGGCGATCAAGCGCCGCGCGTCCGCATGGGAGGTTTCCTCGCCGTACACGGCGGGCCAGGTCATCTTGCCGCGCTTTGCATCCATCCCGGTTTGCTTGCCCAGCAGGGCTTCACTCCCCCGCAGATCCAAAAGGTCGTCCACGATCTGGAACGCGTGCCCGAGCTTCGCGCCGTAGGTTTTGCCCGCGGCAAGCTGCGCCTCGTTTGCCCCCGCGATCAGAAGCCCGGCGGCAAGCGGCGCGGTGAGCAGATCGCCCGTTTTGTGGCGCTGAATATAGTGTACCATATCCTCGCGCGGCTGTGTACCCTCCAGCTTCACATCCAGCGTTTGCCCGGCGATCATGCCGCGCACGCCCGCGCGGGTGGCAATCTCCAAAACCGCGGCCAGCGCGCCGGGGCTTACGGACGTCGCGGCTGCCGACAGCATGGTTTCAAACGCCAGGGAATACAGCCCGTCTCCCGCGAGAATGGCAACGTTCTCCCCGAACACGATGTGGCTGGCGGGCTTGCCGCGGCGAAGCGCGTCGTTATCCAACGCGGGTAAATCGTCGTGAATCAGGGAATAGGTGTGGATCATTTCAAGCCCTACGGCATAAGGCAGCGCGGTTTCCCAGCCGTCCGTCAGCAAATGGCAGGCGGCCAGCAGCAGCACGGGCCGGATGCGTTTACCCGGCAGCAGGAGGCTGTAGCGCATGGCGGACTTCAAAGGCTCGGGGATGGTTCCGTCCGCGGGCGCAGCAGGCGCAACCCCGGTTTGTAAACTTTCGCCGCCCCGCAGAAGCGGATGCTCCGCGATCGCCGTATTCACCGCGCGCAGGTACAGATCGTACGTCGCAGCATACTCCATCGCGGCCTATGCCTCCGTGCCGTCCGGCGGCGTACCCTGCCCGGCAACGGCGCTCTGGGAAACGGCAAGCCCGCCGTCCTTCTTCTGGCTCACCTCGTACAGGCGGGCCGCGGCAACCTTCAGCCGTTCGTCCAGGCTTTTGGCCAGCTTCGCGCCTTTTTCATAAGCGTCCAGCAGCTTTTCCAGCGGCATTTCGCCCTGTTCCATCTGGTCGGCCAGCGCTTCCAGCTTTGCCAGATCCTCTTCAAAGCTCGGCTTCTTGTCCGTCATAAACTATCCTCCCTGGTTACGCTTAAGGTTTGCGCCTCCGCCGTACCGTCGGCAAGCATCAAAGTAAACGGGTCTCCCGGTTTGAACTGCGTTACGCTCTGCAGGGTTTCCTTACCCCGACGCACGATGGCGTAGCCGCGCGCGAGCGTGGCCTTGGGGCTTGCGGCGGTAATGCGCAGCGTAAGCTCCGAAAGCCTGCGCGCCTTTTGCTGCATGCCCTGTTTCACCAGCAGCTCCACCCGCCGTGCAAGCCCCGTTACGCGCTCGGCGATCACGCTCAACTGCCTGTCCGGCGTCTGGCGCGCCACGCGGGCGGACAGTTCGGAAACCATGGCCGCGGATGCCGAGAGCGACAGTTCGCAGGCGCGGCGCGCGCGCGTTTGCAGCTTTTCCACGGTTGCGAGCAGCTGGTCTTGCCGCGGCACCGTAAGCTCGGCGGCCGCCGAAGGCGTGGGCGCGCGCAGATCCGCCACGAAATCGGCGATGGAAACGTCCGTCTCGTGCCCCACGGCGCTGACCACGGGTTTCCGGCAGGCGAAAATCGCGCGGGCGAGCACCTCTTCGTTGAACTCCCAGAGGTCTTCCAGGCTTCCGCCGCCGCGCGCGACGATGATGACGTCCACCGCGTCCAACCGGTCCAGCGCCGCAACGGCATTGGCGATCTCCTGCGCCGCGCCCGCGCCTTGCACCGGCACGGGGTAGAGGTAGAACGGGATGCCCGGATGCCGCCGCCAGCCCACGCGGGTGATATCGTGGAGGACGGCCCCGGTTTTACTGGTCACGATCCCGATACCCCGGGGCAGCAGCGGCAGCGGTTTTTTCAGTGCCGCGTCGAACAGGCCTTCGGCCTGCAGCTTCTTCTTGAGCGCTTCCATGCGCAGGTGGATATCGCCGAGCCCTTCCTCCTCCATGCCTTCGGCATAGAACTGGTAGGAGCCGGTTTTGACGTACAGGCCCACGCTGCCGCGTAGGATGACCTTCATGCCGTCCGCGGGCCGAAACGATAGCCCGATGGCCGACGTGCGAAACATAGCGCACTGGATAGCGCTGTTCTCGTCTTTCAAAGTGAAGTACAGATGCCCCGACACATGCCGTTTGAAATTGGACAGCTCACCGCGCAGGGAAATCCCGCGCAGCATGGGGTCGCCCGCAAGGCTTTTGCGGACGTACTCGTTGAGCTCCTCAACGGTCAGCGTCAGGCGCGTGCTCATCGAAGCGTTTTTTCGGCGGCGTCCACGGTGTTGAGCATCAGCATGGCGATGGTCATGCGCCCCACGCCGCCGGGCACGGGGGTGATGTAGCTCGCCTTTTCCTTGACGGCTTCGAAATCCACGTCGCCGCAGAATTTGCCGTCCACCCGGTTCATGCCCACGTCGATCACCACGGCGCCGGTTTTGACCATATCGGCGGTGATGAACTTCGGTTTGCCGATGGCGGCCACCAATAGGTCCGCGCGGCGGGTGTGCGCCGCAAGGTCCTTGGTTTTGGAATGGCAGACGGTGACCGTCGCGTTGGCGTTTAAGAGGAGCACGGCCATGGGCTTGCCCACGATGTTGGAACGGCCCACCACCACGGCGTCTTTCCCGGCAACGTCGATCCCGGCGGTTTGAAGCATCACCATCACGCCGCGCGGCGTGCAGGCCACGGGGCCGGGCTCGCCCCGCAGGAGCTTGCCGACGCTCACGTTATGAAAGCCGTCCGCGTCCTTCTCGGGGCGGATCAGCTCCAGCGCGCGGGCGCTGTCCAGATGCGCGGGCAGCGGCATCTGCACGAGGATGCCGTGGATGGCGGGATTGTCGTTTGCCTTCAGGATGGCCTGTTCCAGCTGCTCCTGGGTGGTATCGTCGGGCATGCGCACGGTTTTGGAAAACAAACCGAGCCGTTCGCAGGCCTTTTCCTTGTTGCCCACGTACAGCTGGCTTGCGGGATCCTGCCCGACCAAAATCACCTGCAGGCCCGGGATAATACCCCGCGCGCGCAGCGCGTCCACGCGCACCTTTAAATCGGTCTCCACCGCCGCGGACATAATTTTGCCGTCTAAAAGCTCCATGGCAACCCCTCCGTTTCCAACCATTTGCGCATCCCATAGCGGGCTATGCCCGCCGCGTTATCCGCCGCGTATTCCCGGCCGCCGAACACGACCTCAATGTTGCAGCCGCGCTTCAAAAGCCTTTGGGGGAGATGCTCCCGCAGCAGCGCGGACGAAGCCACGCCGCCCACGACGAGCGCTTGCCCCGTGCCCGTTTGTTCGCAGGCCGCCGCCAGCATGCGCGCCGCGGTGCGGGCAAGGAAGTCGAACGCCTCGGCGGCGATCCGCTCGCGGGGAAATTCCCCGCCCTGAAGCCAGCGCATGCACTGCGTTTCCGCCCCGGACAGGTGGCAGTCCAGATCGCCGTTTGCCATGCTCACGGGGAGCAGCGCCTCGGCCTTTCCCTGCATGGCAAGCCGTTCCAGCGCGGCGCCTGCGGGAAACGGGAAGCCCAGCGAAACCCCCAGCCTATCCACAAGCTGCCCCGCATGAAGATCCAACGACCGGCCCAGCGGCGTGATCGTTTCCCCCGCACACAACAGGCTTTCCGTGGTGCCGCCGCTGATATGCAGGGCGACGAACGGTTCTAGAAGCGCTGGATTT
>CAYRPW010000207.1:0-4798 GCA_964426145.1 uncultured Oscillospiraceae bacterium | reverse complement strand
GCGATGCCAGGTAGATGGCGACCCGTGCGCCGAAGGAATGCGCGATAACGTTCACCCGATCGATCCGGCACTCGTGCAAAAGCTGCTTCACCTGCAGGGCAAAGTCGCCGACACCCCAGGGTTCAGGCGGCTCCGCACTCTCGCCGTGCGCCGGAAAATCAAGCGCTATCAACGTTGTATCGTCTTGAAGCGCGCTCGTCACGCCCGCAAAAATGCTCATGTCACAGCCCCAGCCGTGCAGCAGCAAAACAGGCGTTACCGCAGCATTGCCGTGATTGCGGATCTCATAATGGATCGCGCTGCCGTTGACGATGCGTATCAAATAAACACCTCTGCCTTCCCTATTCCCAGCCATTCTACAACAATTACCGCAAAAAGGAAAGTTCCAGCGCAGCGCCGCCGCACCTTGGGTTGTATTGACACCCCTATACCGAAGTGCTAGAATGACGGAGATTACGGCATTAGGCGGATAGGGAATCAATTTCTTATATGGGGGTAAAAACTGTGAAAAAATGGATGAGCTTTCTCGTAACCATCGTTTTAATCATATCTTTGGCGACGCCCGTGTTTGCCACGCAGCACGCCGACAATGATTATACAATTCCTCTGGACGGCACTGTTTTACAGAACACGGCAGACCGCAACATTACGCCCAACACCCCGCCGGTTCGCAACCCCATCATCGCCGGTGAAAGCCCGACCACCGGCCTGAGCTGGATTGGTTTCTACCTGCCGATGCTCGCGCAGTATTCCAACGGCGTCGGTTCTGTAAAAGTCAACGGCAAAACCGTCAAAGCGGCCGGCGTCGGCCCACGCGCGCCCTGGGGCGGCCAGTATGCGGACATCGTATATGAAGGGATTCTCTATCGCACGGGTGCGACCCGCATGACGTTCGTCTTCTCCGACAGCCTGGACGAGGGCTTTCCCACTTCGTTCGGCCCCGTTCGTTCCGCCCGTACCGGCCACGTAAGCCTGCGGCAGGAATGGCAGGGCGGCATCGTGTTCCGCGGCGGCCCCAAGAGAGAGGAAAACAATATTTCCGAAATGTTCGCAGAGCTTGGCGCCAGCGAACAGGGCGTGGTTTTCGATTTGGAAACCAACCTGACCAAAGCGTATTCCCAACGTGTGAAGGGCTTGAAAAACCCGGAAAACCTGAGCGGCAACATCGTTGGCCTGCGCAGCCTGATCCCCACGAATTATGCTTCCCAGCCGCATGCGTTCCTGTTTGCGGATGTGAACCCGTACACCGAAGGGTATGATTTTGCCTATAAGATCAACCTGGACTGGGGCACGGAAACCTATGTGTCGCACTTCGTGTACAACGAGCTGGAAAACCTCTATTACCGCTACTCGGTGGATGCCCCGTGGGTAAGCCACGTCAGCGCAGAGGATCTGGAAGATGAAAACGCGATTACGCTGACCTTCGCCAACGTCATCATTCAGCGCGTGGAGTATACCTATACCGAGAATAATAAAATCATGCCCAATATGCAAAGCGTGGGCAAAGGCAATGCGGACATCTTCATCGGCGGCCGCTATATTCCCGGTTACTGGGTGCGCGAATCGCAGGATGATCCGACCGTATATTACGACGATCAGGGCAACGAATTGCAGCTGACCCGCGGCAAGACCTTTATCGCCCAAATGCCGCCGGATTGCCTGCTGACCTTCAGCGCAACCGCGGACTGACCGCCGAACCGATTTCAACCGGCAAGAAAACCCTGTGAAAACCTGCCGGATTGCATAGAAAAACCGTCTTGACGATCAAGGCGGTTTTTCTATGCGATATTCCACGGGTAGTAAAACGGCGGTTCTTCCGCGGTTTCTCTCATTTTTCCATCGGTGCACCGGGCGAGTTCCGAACGAACCCTGTCCTCGTCCTGGGTGCGTACCAAAAGCACCGTTGCTACGTTCTCCCGAAACTCCGTATGTTCCACGATCACCGGCAGCATATGCAGCAAGCGGTCCACTCTGTCCCATTGCGGATAGGCAAACACGAACGCCCACCTGCGCGTTTCATGCATGGCGCATATACCCGCCGCATCCAGCGCCAAAGCCGCCGTATGCGTATAGGCGCGCAACAGCCCGCCCGCGCCCAGCAAAATCCCCCCGAAATACCGGGTAACCACCACGGCGCAGTCGACAACGTTCTTGCATAGCATCACCTCGGCAATCGGCTTTCCCGCCGTACCGGAAGGTTCCCCGTCGTCGCCGTATCGGATAATGTTTTGATTGCGGCCGATGATATAGGCAAAACAATGATGGGAGGCGGTTTTATGTTTCTGCCGGATCTCCGCTAAAAAGTCCAGTGCCGCTTCCTGGTTTTCCACGGGGGCAGCCTGGCCGATGAAGCGGCTTTTCTGAATATCATATTCGGCTTGCGCTTGTTTTCCGAGCGTTAAATATTCGTTCATCGCCAACCCTTTCGTATATCTCCTGCATCCCTATTCTATTCGGATATTGAAGCGCAGACAATAGAACATTTGTTTGCATTTTTAACTCATATCTGGTACATTAACGCTATACGGTATTTGACAAACACCCCCTCACCCCGTATGATAAAATGGAATTTCAGGAGGTTTCCCATGGTGATTCTCGGCATTGATCCCGGCCTGGCGACGCTTGGATGGGGTTTGATTACAAATCATCTGCATAAGCAGGCGCTGGTCCAATACGGCTGCATCATTACGCCTCCCGATCAGCCGTTTCCCATGCGGCTTCTTGCCATCCGCACGGAGCTTGAGCAGATCATTGCAGCCTATTCCCCCGATGAAATCGCCTTTGAGGAGCTATTCTTTGCCCGTAACGTAACGACCGCGCTCACGGTCGGCGCGGCGCGGGGTGTATGTGTAAGCGTAGCGGCGCGGCACACAAACCGGCTGTATGAGTATACCCCGATGCAGGTAAAGCAGGCGTTGACCGGGTACGGGCGCGCCGATAAAAAGCAGATCCAGGAAATGGTGAAGCTGCTGCTGACCCTGCCGGAAATACCCAGGCCCGACGACGCCGCCGACGCGCTTGCCGTAGCGCTGACCCACGCCGCTATGGGCGCGGCGCGCGGCCAATTTAGCATGAAATGAGGGCTTTGTATGATCGCGCTGATTGAAGGAACGGTCTACGAGAAAACAGCCGGGGAAATATTGCTGATGACCAACGGTATCGCCTTCCGCCTGCATTGCAGTTTCAATACCGTTGCCGCCGTGCCGTCCGCCGGTCACGAATGCGCGTTGTACACGCATCTGGTAATCCGCGACGAAGCGATGGAATTATACGGGTTCCTGACACGCGAAGAACGCGATTTCTTTTTAAACCTGCTTTCGGTCAGCGGCATCGGTCCCAAATCGGCTCTTCTGATCCTGGGAAGCCTGCCTTTGGATGATCTTCGGCTTGCCATCATTACGGGCGACGTTGGTTTACTCAGCCGCGCGCAGGGCATCGGCAAGAAAACCGCGCAGCGCATCGCCCTGGAGCTGAAAGACAAACTGGCCAAGGATGCGTTTTCCGGCGACATCGGCCTGGAAATGCCCGGCAGCGCGGAAACCGGCGGCGGAGCGGGCGATGCCCTGAGCGAAGCGATGCTTGCCTTGAAATCGCTGGGGTATTCCCCTGTGGAAGCGGCCGATGCCCTGAAGAACGTTAAGGGGCAGGCGGAAGCGGCCGACGAGCTGATCAAGCTTGCGCTGCGCTATATGGCGCAGAAGCAGTAAACAAAGGAGAACGGTCATGCCAGACGACGATCGCCTGATCACAACGGGGTTCAAGCGCGGCGACGACGAAACGGAACCCACGCTGCGACCCAAAGCGCTTCGAGACTATGTGGGTCAGGAACCCATCAAGAAAAACCTCCGGATTTCCATCAAAGCTGCGCTGGAAAGGCGCGAGGCGATCGATCACTTGTTGTTATACGGGCCGCCGGGCCTTGGTAAAACAACCCTCGCGGGGATCATCGCCGCGGAGATGGGCCAGAATATCCGCATTACCAGCGGCCCGGCAATCGACCGGCCCGGGGATTTGGCCAGCATATTAACCAACCTGAACGACGGCGACCTATTGTTCATCGACGAAATTCACCGCCTGAGCCGATCCGTGGAAGAGGTACTGTATCCCGCCATGGAAGACTGCGCGCTGGATATCATGATCGGCAAAGGCCCGTCGGCGCGGAGCATTCGGCTGGATCTGCCCAGGTTCACGCTCGTGGGCGCGACCACCAGGCCCGGTTTGATCTCCGCCCCGCTGCGGGACCGTTTCGGCATGCTGTTCCGGCTGGAACTGTATTCAAGCGAAGAGCTTGCGCACATTCTGAAGCGCAACGCGGGGATACTGTGCGTTGACACAGACGACGCAGGAATCCTGGAAATCGCGTCGCGAAGCCGCGGCACGCCGCGTATCGCCAACCGGATGCTGCGCCGCGTACGGGATTACGCACAGGTGCAGTGCAACGGATGTATTACGCTGCAAACGGCGAAAGACGCTTTGAATATGCTGGACGTCGATCGTCTCGGGCTGGACCGCGTCGACCGTACGATGCTGATCACGATGATCGACAAATTTGCGGGCGGCCCCGTGGGGCTGGAAACGTTGAGCGCCATGACCGGCGAAGACGTCAATACCATTGAGGACGTATACGAACCCTATCTGATGCAGCTGGGTTTCATTGTGCGTACGCCGCGCGGGCGGGTGGTAACCAAGCTTGCCTACGAACACCTTGGGCGGGCCTTCCGGGGCGATGCCGAAATTGATGAAACGGAACAAACGAGGATTTAATACTTGAGAACCAGCGATTTTCATTATGATCTGC
>CAYRPW010000206.1:0-4806 GCA_964426145.1 uncultured Oscillospiraceae bacterium | reverse complement strand
TTGACAGCCACGTCCACAGCGATTGCTCTCCCCAAGGTCGTGATCCGGTGATGGCCCTGTGTGAACAGGCAGTCCGCAAAGGCCTCACCGGGATCGCTATCACCGATTGCTGTGACTTTGACCGGTATGCGGAAAAACAGTTCGGCGAGCGTGTGAGAGCATCTGTTTATAGCGTGTATAAGGCCAGGGCCGCCTTCGGCGACAGCCTGATCCTTTCCGAGCTGATGAACGACCCCATGGCGCTTGTAAGCCCCATCGTGCGAAGCGGCCAGAAGGTGACCGTGGGGGTGGATGAACAGGCGTGGCTTACCTGGATTCACGACGATCAGGCATAAAGCCCACCCCGTGCCGCTTCATTTCAACAATCGCCCCGCATAGCATTGACAGGCTATGCTATACTGAAAGCTCGCCGCCGGTTGCGGCGGATATCCGAATTGCATAGTTGGAGGAGATCCCAATGAAAAAATTCTCTCATGTTTCCGTGAAAGATTTGACCGTCGCCGCCGTAATCGCCGCGCTGTATGCCGCGCTTACGGTGTTTTTTGCGCCCATCAGCTACGGCGCGGTGCAATACCGCGTGGCCGAGGCGCTCACGCTGCTGCCGGTGCTGTTTCCCCAGGCCGTTCCGGGGCTTGCGCTGGGCTGCCTGTTGAGCAACCTCATCGGCGGTTACGGCATCTGGGACGTCGTTTTCGGCACGCTGGCCACGCTGATCGCCGCCGCGCTTACTTACAAACTGCGTAAAAATATCTGGCTTGCGGCCGCGCCGCCCGTGCTGGTCAACGCCTTGGTGGTGGGGCTTTTGCTCCATTTCGTGCTGGCGCTTCCGCTGGTTCCCACCATGGCGTCGGTGGGGCTAGGCCAGCTTGTTGTGGTGTATGTGCTGGGCGTGCCGCTTACCTTCGCGCTCAAACGAATCCCGGCGCTGAAACGGCATTTCCATCAGGATTGAAACATAAACCCCCGGACCACCCATCGGCAGTCCGGGAGTTTTTCGTTATGGCGTGTAAGAGAGCCGGATTAAAGCCTGCACGGCTGCCATGTGTTTCCCGTTCAATCGTCGTCCTTATCGTCCCCGAGGCGTTTTTCCATCGCTTCGACCACGGTTTTCAACACCTTGTACCGCGCGTACTCCTTGTCGTTGGCCTCGATCACCGTCCACGGCGCGAACGCGGTGTGGGTGCGCTGCAGCACCTCGTTTAAGGCCTGCTCGTAAAGGGGCCATTTCTCGCGGTTGCGCCAGTCGTCGTCGGTGAGCTTCCATTGCTTTTCGGGGTCGTCTCTGCGGGCTTCGAAGCGTTCCAGCTGGGTTTCCCGGTCAATCTGCAGCCAGAACTTGCACAGCAGCGCGCCGTCGTCGGTTAAAAGCTTTTCAAAGCGGTTGATCTCCTCAAACGCGCGCTGCCACGCGGGCACGGTGCAGAGATTTTCCACGCGCTCCACCATCACGCGGCCGTACCAGGAGCGGTCGAAGATCGCGATATGGCCCTTTTGCGGCAGCGCTTTCCAGAACCGCCACATGTAATGGTGCGAAAGCTCCGTGGGTGTGGGCGCGCCGACGGGCACCACGGTAAACCCGCGCGCGTCCAGCGCGCTGTTCAGGCGGCGGATGGCCCCGCCCTTTCCGGCGGCGTCCCAGCCCTCGAAGGCGATCAGCATGGGAATGCCCCGGCGGTACAGCTTGATCTGCAGTTTGTTGAGCTTCTTTTTGAGCTCTTTCACCGTTTCCTGTTCGGGCGTTTCCAGCCGGCGGTTCAGGTCGATCCGGCTGAGCGGCGGGAACCCAAGCGACGGGATGGGCGAAAGGTTGGGCAGCATCGGCACATCCCAGGCCTTCAGGCTTTGCGACTGCTTTTCCAGCGCGTCTTCGAACGCCTGTATCACGATGCCGTACAGCTGCCGCTCGCAGCCGTCCAAATCGGCGGCGTCCAGCACGTGCCAGGGCGCGCCCTTGAGGTTGGTCAGGGACATGAGGTCGTCCATGCCCTTCATGGTTTCGTCGTAGCGCCTGTTCTGCTCGTGGTCGTGCGCGTCCACCAGCCAGGCGGTGGATTTTTTCTTTTCCAGCTTGCGCAGGCGGTCGTACTGCTCCTGCTGCGAGATGTGCAGGAAGAATTTCAGGATCAGCGTCCCGTCGCAGATCAGCTGGCTTTCCATGCTGATGATCTCGTTCAGGCGGCGGGGCAGCGCCTCTTCGGGGTCGATCGCCCGGTTCAGCGCGGCCTTGTTCAGCTCGCCGTACCAGCTGGAGCAAAACAGGGCGATGTCGCCTTTCTGCGGCATGTTCGTCCAGTAGCGCCACAGGGCGGGGTAAGCTTCCTCCACACAGTTTGCCTTGCGGATGGGGTGCGCCTGATACCCCCGCGCATCCAGCCCTTCGATGAGCCGGGAAAGCATCGTGCCCTTGCCCGATGCGCTCAGGCCTTCCAGCACGATCACCACCGGGATTTTCGCTGTTCGGATCTTCTGCTGGAGGGCGATCAGGGTTTTTCGCAGGCCGTCCATATCCGGCCGCGGTTCTTCCGGCACGGGGAACTGCGGCGGCTGCCCGGTGCCAAGCCCCGCGTGCAGGGCGCTGGCGAAGATGCTCTTCATCAGCTCCATCATGTGCATTTGCTCGTCCGTCGGCCGGTAGCTGTGCTCCGGCCGCTGCACGGCCGCGGAAGCGCGCGCCGCGTCCTCGTCGTCCTCGTCGTCCGCCTGCGGGGCGGCAGCCGGGTGCGCAAGGGCGCGCGGCGTTCGGGGCAGAGGCGTGGCGAAGGGTACGGCGGCTGCGGCCGCCGCGGGCTGCCATGCGGGCGCGGGTGCGAAATCCTCGTCGTCCTCGTCGTCGGCCGCCGGGGCAGTTTGGGCGGGGAATGATGCTTTAACGGCAGGCGCCGCGGAAACGGCGGGTACGGGAGTGAAATCCTCGTCGTCCTCGTCGTCGGCCGCCGGGGCAGTTTGGGTGGGAAATGATGCTTTAACGGCAGGCGCAGCGGAAACGGCGGGCGCGGGGGCGAAATCCTCGTCGTCCTCGTCGTCCGGTGCCGGGGCTGTTTGGGCGGGAGGCGCTATGGAAACGGCAGGCGCGAAATCCGCCGAAGCCGTATAAACGGCGGCGTGGGCGGGCTGTGCGGCGGCAGTCAAACCGCCATCCTCGCCGTCAGCCGAACGCCTTATGGCGGTCGTCGTCATTTTCACGACCGGCGGCTTGTTCACGGGTTCGGAAGTGGGCGCCGCCGCCGCGGGCGCGGGGAAAACAACGGCAACCGGCGTAACCGGCAACCGGCGCAGGGGCTTCAAAAGAGCGGCATTATCCAGCGGCTTTAAGTGCATGTCCGGCTGCAAAGCGGCGCCGCCGCCCGGTTCGCTCATGGGAACACTCCCTTCGGTTTTCTGATGTAGCGTATTCTGTACGGGGGGCCCGTACTCCTGCTTGTTTTCAAATAACGGCCATGTTACAATTTCCCTGTGAGACCTGAAAAAGAGGAGCGATATGATGATGAAAGCATTGTTTATCGGCGGCACCGGCACCATATCCACCGCCATATCCGCCCTGTGCGTGGCGCAGGGCTGGGATTTGTACCTGCTCAACCGCGGCAACCGCAGCGAATTTGTGCCCCAGGGCGCGCATTTGATCACCGCGGATATCAACAACCTGGAAGAAGTGGAAGAAAAGCTGCAGGACATGACCTTCGACGTGGTGGCGGATTTTATCGCCTTCACCAAGGAGCACGTCCTGCGCGACGTGAAGCTGTTTGAAGGCCGCTGCGCGCAGTACCTGTTCATTTCGTCGGCGTCGGCGTACCAGAAGCCGCCCGCAAGCCCCGTGATCACCGAAAGCACGCCGCTTGCCAACCCGTATTGGGAGTACAGCCGCAATAAGATCGTCTGCGAACAGAAGCTGATGAAGGCTTACCGCAAAACGGGCTTCCCCGTGACCATCGTGCGCCCGAGCCACACCTACGGCGATACCGCCGTTCCCCTGGGCGTGCACGGCAGGCAGGGCACGTTTTCGGTGGTGGAGCGCATCCGCCTGGGCAAACCCGTGATCATCCACGGCGACGGCACCTCGCTTTGGACGATGACGCACAACACGGATTTTGCCAAGGCCTTCCTTGGCCTGATGGGCAACGTGCACGCCATCGGCGAAACCTACCAGATCACCAGCGACGAAAGCCTGACCTGGAACCAGATCTACGGGGCCATCGCCACTGCGCTTCACGTGGAACTGCATCCCGTGCATATTGCAACCGACGTGCTGGCCGCCTTAAGCAAGGATTATTACGGCGGCCTGACCGGGGACAAGAGCAACTCCGTGCTCTTTGACAACACCAAAATCAAGCGCGCCGTGCCCGGCTTCACCGCCACCGTGCGCTTTGACCAGGGCGTGCGCAAAACGCTGGATTACGTGTACAGCCACCCCGAATGCCGCAAGCCCGACCCGGACTTTGACGCCTGGACCGACGCGGTGATCGCCGCCTACGGCGAGATGATGGAAAAACTGCCGGTATTGCCGGAATAACGCACGTTTCCGCGCGCGTTACCGTGCCGCCCGGGCCCGCCTGCGGCAAGACGGCGGAAAAACTGCCGGGTTTAGCCGGAATCACGCACGTTTCCGCTTGCATTATTGCGATACGCGGCGCCGCCTGCGGCGAGATGGCGGAAAAACTGCCGGTACTGTCGGAATTACGCACTTTTCCGCTTGCATTTTGAAAAAAGAGTATGGTATAATTCCTTTCGCCGATCATTGCGTATGGTCGGCGAATGCATGGGGCATTAGCACAGTTGGTAGCGCGCTACATTCGCATTGTAGAGGTCAGG
>CAYRPW010000205.1:1214-4824 GCA_964426145.1 uncultured Oscillospiraceae bacterium | reverse complement strand
ATTTCCGTATACGAGCCGTATGCTTTCTCAAACCCGTGTTCCCGGGCAAAAACAAGCGCGCGTTCGCCGTCGCGCGCGGCCACCGCGTACATCGCCACGCCGTCGTTTCCCTGCGCAATCATTCCGGCGAGCGTTTTGGCCATCTTCCCGGCGATATTCCCCGCGCCTAAAATCGCAACGTTGATCATCCCGCACACTTCCTTTGCATAAACCTTTCCCCGGTCTGCAATCCGTTCGTCTGTGTTTCTATTTTACCCAATGCGCGGCGGATGCGCAATAGGAAAGGCGCAGGCGAAACGCCGGGGCGGCGCGTCCCCGGCATCTCGCCTGCGCCTTTTTGCATGCTTACAGGCTTTGGTCGAGCGCAAGCACGGTGTGCAGCAGCACGTTGACGCCCTTGAGACACTTTTCCGTCGCGGTGAACTCCTGCTCGCAATGACTGTAGCCGCCCTCGCTGGGCACGAAGATCATGGCCGTGGGCAGGATGTCCGCCGCAAACTGCGCGTCGTGGCCGGGGCCGGAGTACATGCGGATATAGCGGTAGCGAAGCGCTTCCGCGCTCGCCGCCACGGTATCCGCCAGCGGTTTTGCAAACGCGACGGATTTGCGCGACCACGCCTCCGCGTAGGAAAGCTTGCAGCGTTCCACCTCGGGGGGCAGGGCGCGGATCACGGAAAGCACCTGGCCGATCACCTGGGGATCATAGTGGCGCGCGTCGAGGGTAAACTTCACCTCGTCGGGGATGATGGTGTGAATGTTGGGATGCGCGGCAATTTTTCCCGTGGTGTACACAAGCGCCGGGTCCAGCTTGTCCAGCTCGTCGTGCAGGCGCTGGATCACCTTGCACGCGGCGTAGAGCGCGTCCCTGCGGTATTGCATGGGCGTGGTGCCCGCGTGGTTGGCCTGGCCCGTGAGGGTGAACTCGTAGTTGATCATGCCGCACACGCCGCCGACCACGCCCACGTCGTAGCCTTCCGTATCCATCACGGGGCCCTGTTCGATGTGCAACTCCAGCATCGCGGCATAGTGCTCCGCCGACAGGCGGTTTGCCTCGCTACCGATATAGCCGCTTTCCGACAGCGCCTGCCCGAAGGTATAGCCGGGGATGTCCTTGGCGACGGACGCCAGCATCCGTTCCTTGTCGAACTTATGGCAGATCACCCCGGAGGACATCATGGCGGGTTCAAACCGCGCGCCTTCTTCGTTGGTCCACACCATCGCCGTCAGCGGGCGGCGGTGGGGGATGCCCTCCGTCACCACGGTTTCCAGCACTTCCATCGCGGCGAGCACACCCAGCACGCCGTCGAAATTGCCGCCCTGCCGGACGGAATCCAGATGCGAACCCATGGCGATCGCTGGCAGGCTTTCGCTGCCGGGGATCGTGGCGTAGAGGTTGGCCATGTCGTCGGTCGTCACCGTTGCGCCGATCGCCTCCATGCGCCGGATAAACTCCGCGCGCGCCTGAAGCGCTTCGGGCGACAGGGAGAAGCGCGTCACGCCGCCTTTGCCCGTATCGCCGAATGTCGAGAATGTTTTAATTTTGTCGTCCAGCCGTTCCAAACTGCATTGAATCATAATGTGCCTCCTTGTTGATCGGCGGCTTTGGGCACGCAGGTGCCGGCCGCTATGGCCTGCGCCGGGCAAACGGTGACGCACAGATGGCAGCCAACGCAGCGTTTGCCGTCGAGCGTCGGGCGTCCGTCGGCGCCTTGTTTGATGGCCTGATGGCCGCCGTCCCTGCAGGAAATGTAGCAGCGGCCGCAGGCCGCGCACCGGCTGCGGTCGAATTTCGGATAGCAGATCGTGGCACGGTCCAGATCGTCGCCGGGGATGATGTGGGGCAGCGCGCGCCCCACGAGATCGGCAATGGCGATCCCCTCGTTGTCCAGGTACAGGCGCATGCCTTCGATCAGGTCGTCGATAATCCGGTAGCCGTATTGCATCACGGCGGTGGTCACCTGGATGTTCTCGCAGCCAAGGGCCATAAACTCCGCCGCGTCGCGCCAGGTTTCGATGCCGCCCATGCCGCTTACGGGCGCGTCCCTGAGCGCGGGATGGCTTTTCAGGTTCTGGATAAAGCGCAGGGCGATGGGCTTAACCGCCCGGCCGGAGTAGCCGCCCACGCTGCTCTGCCCGCGCACGTCCGGCCCGGAGGCAAAGGTGCGCAGGTTTACGTTCATCACGCTTTTCACGGTATTGATGGCGGCGATGCCCGAAGCGCCCGCTTCCATGGCGGCAATGGCGGGCGGCTCGATGTTTCCGAGGTTTGGCGTCATTTTGGCAAGCACCGGGATGGACGCGCCTTTGCGCACGGCGCGCACGAAGCTCGCCACCAGTTCCGGGTTCTGGCCTACGTCCGAACCCAGGCCGTTTTTCGCCATGTGCGGGCAGGAAAAGTTGCATTCGATCATATCCGCGCCCGCCTCCTGCGCCATCTGCGCAAGCAGCGTCCACTCGTCCTCGTCGCGCCCCATGACGGAGGCGATGATCACTTTGGTTGGAAACTCCTTCTTCAGCCGCCGGATGCAGGAAAAGTTCTCCACGGCGGTCTTTTCGGAGGTCTGCTCGATGTTTTTGAAGCCGAAAAACGGAGCGGCCTGCGCGCCCACCGCGTCAAACCGCGGGGAAACCTCGCTGGGCGTAAACAAGCCGATGGTTTTGATCGCCGCGCCTGCCCAGCCCATGGCAAACGCGCGGGAAATCATCTCGTAATGGTTGGCGACGATCGACGACGAGAGGAAAAACGGGTTCTCGCAGGCGATCCCGCAGAAGGAGATCGAAAGATCGCTTTTGGGAACGGCTTTGGCTTTTTGCGCGTGGATTGCCTGCAGCGCCTGGTCAACGGCAATTCCGCGCGAAAGTTTGCGCTTGGCGCACGCGGGCAGGCAGGGCTTGTCCGCACACGCGTCGCAGGGCAGCGCCCTGGGCAGCCGCAGCGCCGCGCCCGCCCTGTTATCAAACCGCACGGCGCGCAGCGCCCAGGCGGGGTCCAGCCCGTAGGGGCAGGCGGCGGTGCAGGGCGCGGGGGAGCACAGCAGGCAGGCGCCCGCTTCCTCGGAAAGCATCAGCCGGGTATCGTTTAGTGGCATGGTCTCGCTCCTCATTTCCCGGCGGGCGTCCGTTTGATAAACCTGCCGTAGCCCGCTTCGCCCACAAATTCGCCGTCCCGGTAAACCAGTTTTCCGCGCACGTAGGTGCGCACCGGGTATCCGTGCATGACCTTTCCTTCCCAAATGGTGTGGTCGTAATCGGAGTGCATGGTGTCCATGGAAACGGTCACGGTTTTGCCGGGATCGTACACTACGATGTCGGCATCCTTGCCCACGGTGAGCGAGCCCTTCTGGTCGCAGCCGAAGAGTTTGGCCGGGTTGGAGGCGCACAGCTGCACGGCGCGCGAAAAGCTGATTTTTCCCTCGTTGGCCGCGGAAAGCATATAGGGGTAAAGGTTCTCCACGCCCGCGCAGCCGTTGGGAATTTTGGTAAAGTCGTCCTTACCCCAGTCCTTCTCGTGGCGCATGAACGGGCAGTGGTCGGTGGCAACGGTGTCGATCGAACCGTCGGCAACGGCTTTCCACAGGGCCCGGCGACTTTCCTCGCCCTTGATGGGCGG
>CAYRPW010000205.1:0-1204 GCA_964426145.1 uncultured Oscillospiraceae bacterium | reverse complement strand
AGTTGCGCCCGTCCTCGCGCCTGTACACGTCGCAGGTGAACTCCAAATACTGCGGGCAGGTTTCCACATAGATCGGCGCACCGGCGTGCTTGGCGGCAATCGCCGCCTCCAGGCCTTCCTTGTCCGCCATGTGGACGATGTACAAAGGCGCGTCCACGGACTTTGCCCAGTGTACGGCGCGTTTGTCCGCCTCCGCTTCCACAAACTCAGGGCGCGACAGGTAGTGGTACCACGGCGAGGTCTTTCCCTCTTTTAAGAAATTCGCGACGTTCATGTCGATCACGTCCGGGTTTTCGGCATGCAGGTTGGTCAGCGCGCCGACCTCCTTGGCTTTTAAAAGCACCTTGATGAAGGTGGCGTCGTCCACCATCATGCCTTCCTTTTTATAGACGAAAAAGCATTTGAAGCTCGTGATGCCGTAATCCGCGGCAGCCTGGAATTCATCAAGCAGCGCGTCGCCGTTCAGATCCGTAATGATGCAATGAAACGCGTAATCCACGCACACCTGCGGATCGCACAAGGCGCGCCGCGCCTCCACCGTTTCCAGGATGCCTTTTCCCTTGCGCTGCATGGGATAATCAAACACCGTGGTCACGCCGCCGCACGCCGCGGCGCGGGTGCCCGCCAGATAGCTGTCCGCCGAAACCGTACCCCCGAACGGCATTTCCAGATGCGTATGCACGTCAATCGCCCCGGGCAGCACCAGCATGCCCGCCGCGTCCACCGTCTGCGCGGCGGAAACGCTGAGCGACGTACCGATCATTGCGATTTTCCCGTCCGCTGCGGCGATGTCCGCCCGGTACTGGCCCTCGGCAGTCACGATCGTCCCGTTTTTAATCAGCAGATCCATGGTAAGCCCTCCTGTACTGAAAGCCCGCGGAAGCGCGCGGGTTGCGCGCCTCCGCAGGCGGCGGATGAAGTAACGATGGTTATTCGGTGATCTTGTACACCAGCACCAGGCCGCTGCGCTGGAAGATCTGCGCGACTTCCACAAGGCCCATGCCGCCGGCGTTGGCCGCGATGAGGTTGGACACCCAGGTGACGCCGAAATCCACCTGGCCGGTGTAAACGGCGGTCGTCTCGGCGATGTCGCCGCCGCCGGGGATGATGGTGACGTTCAGGCCGACTTCGGTATAATAGCCCTTGTCAAGCGCCACGTAGTAGCCCATGAACTGCGCCTGCGGCAGCCACTTGAGCTGGATGG
>CAYRPW010000204.1:2052-4843 GCA_964426145.1 uncultured Oscillospiraceae bacterium | reverse complement strand
TTTCCTGCGCACCAGCGAGTTCCTCTGGCAGGAAGGCCACACCATCCACGAAACCGATGCGGAAGCCCAGCAGGAAACCATGCAGATGCTGGACGTATACCGCGAGGTAGCGGAAACCGAGATGGCGCTGCCCGTGCTGTGCGGCCGCAAGAGCGACAAGGAAAAGTTCGCGGGCGCGCAGGCCACCTACAGCATGGAAGCCATGATGCAGGACGGCAAAGCCCTGCAGGCGGGCACCAGCCACAATTTCGGCACGAATTTCGCCGAAGCGTTCAACATTCAGTTCTTAAGCCGCGAAGGCAAGCTTGAATACGTGCACGAAACCAGCTGGGGTATTTCCACCAGGCTGATCGGCGCGATCATCATGGCGCATGGCGACGAGCGCGGCCTGCGCCTGCCGCCCCGCATCGCGCCCATCCAGATCGTGATCATGCCCGTAGCCGCGCACAAGGGCGGTGTGCTGGAGAAGTGTGACGAGGTGTTCAAAACCCTGATTGCCGCGGGTTTCCGCGTCAAGCTGGACGACCGCGACACCGTATCCCCCGGGTACAAGTTCAACGACTGGGAATTGAAAGGCGTGCCCGTGCGCCTGGAGATCGGCCCCCGCGATCTGGAAAACAACCAGGCGATGGCGTTTCGCCGCGATACGTGCGAGAAAGCCCCCGTTTCGCTCGACGGCCTGGGCGAGAGCATGGCCGGACTGCTGGAAGAGATCCAGCAAACGCTGTTCCGGCAGGCCGAGGAACTGCGCGACAGCCGAATCCGGGTGGTCAAGAACATGGAAGAATTAAGCGACGCCGTACAGACGGGCTTTGCGAAAACCATGTGGTGCGGCGACGCGGCCTGCGAGGAGAAAATCAAGCAGGAAATGAACGCCACCAGCCGCAACATGCCGTTTGACCAAACCCCCGTCGGCGATACTTGCGTGTGCTGCGGCAAAAAGGCGGACAAGCTGATCTATTTCGCCAAGGCGTACTGATGAACGGCAGGGTCGTTTTCTGGGATTGGAACGGCACGCTGCTCAACGACGCGCAATATGCCATGCAGGTGCGCAACCGCGTGTTTCCGCGGTTCGGGCTGCCGCAGATTGCAAACATCGAAGCGTACCACGAGCAGTTTACCTTTCCGGTCAAGCTCTATTATGAGCGGGCGGGGGTGACGGAGGATATGTTTTCCGCCGTCGCCAACGCCTGGATGGATGAGTATATGGCCGGCTGCGGCGCCGTGCCGCTGTTTGCCGACGCGCTGGACGCGCTGGATGCGTTTCAGGCGGGCGGGTATAAGCAGGTTGTGCTGTCCGCCAGCAAGCGGGAGCATCTGTGCGCGCAGCTTGAAAACGCGGGCATCCTGCACCGTTTTGACGACGTTTTGGGTCTTTCGCATATCTACGCGACCGATAAAACCGAAATCGCCAGAGATTGGCTCTCCCGCAACGGCTGTCTGCCCGCGCATTGCCTGCTGCTGGGCGATACGGTACACGACGCGCTGGTGGCGCAGGCGCTTCAGATGGATTGCGCGCTGATCGCGCGCGGGCACATGAGCAGGCAAACCCTTCAAAAAACCGGCTGCCCGGTGTTCGATACGCTCGCCGACGCGGTGCAGGCGGTTATCGGCAGGAATGCGGAGGGCCGCTGACGAAATTCCTAATATCATCAACCGCCTGATCGACCGCAGGGACAGGAGAGATGCAATGTGAATAAACCGTTGTTTCAAGGCGCGATTACCGATGTGCACGGCATCCGCGTCGGGCAGGCGCAAAACACGCAGGCGCTGACCGGCGTTACCGTGGTGCTCTGCGCGGGCGAAGGCGCGGTCGTCGGCGCGGATGTGCGCGGCGCGGCGTCCGGAACCCGCGAAATTTCACTCACCCGCAGCGAGGCGACCGTGGAAAAGGCCAACGCCGTACTGCTGACCGGCGGCAGCGCGTTCGGTCTGGATGCGGCTGCCGGGGTGATGCGCTTTCTGGAGGACGCGGGCATGGGATACGAGGTCGGCTCCTTTTGCGTGCCGATCGTGCCCGCTGCCGTGCTGTTTGACTTAATGATCGGCGACGGCCGGGTGCGGCCGGATGCCGAAATGGGCTACGAAGCCTGCAAGAACGCGAAGAAAACGGTGGAGCAGGGCGCGTACGGCGCGGGCACGGGCGCGACGATCGGCAAGTTCGTGCCGGGCGCGCAGCCGGTGTTCGGCGGCACGGGCACGGCCTCGATCACGCTCCCGGACGGCGTAACCGTCGGCGCGATCGCGTGCGTGAACGCGGGCGGGGACGTGTATCATCCCCACACGGGCAAGGTGCTCGCCTGCGGCCGCTTAAGCGACGGCAGGCCCGTGACCTGCGAAGGGCTGCTGTTTGGTACGACGGCTGCCGCGGAACATTTGAAAATTCCGCAGGCAGGCAATACCACGCTGGTTACCGTGGCAACCGATGCGATTTTATCAAAACCGCAGGCCAACCGTTTGGCTGCCTGCGCGCACGACGGCTTTGCCCGCACCATCCGGCCCGTGCATACCCAGGCGGACGGGGATACCGTATTCGCGCTGGCAACCGGGCGCGTGAACACGGACGTGAACATGATCCAGCTGTGCGCCGTCGCCGCGGAGGTCACCGCGCGCGCGATCGCCAACGCCGCCTGGTTCGGAGGCATGCGGTGATCGGCCTGGGGATCGACGTTTGCCAGGTCGAGCGCATCGAAAAAGCCCTGCAAAAAGGCGAGGGCTTTTTGGCTCGGTATTATACGGAGGAGGAACGCGCCTACATCCTTTTGCACGAGCGGACCCATATTCGCCGGGG
>CAYRPW010000204.1:0-2042 GCA_964426145.1 uncultured Oscillospiraceae bacterium | reverse complement strand
ATCGACGTTTGCCAGGTCGAGCGCATCGAAAAAACACTCGGCAAGAGCGAAGGGTTTTTAGCGCGCTATTTTACGGAAGAGGAACGCGCGTATCTTCAGAATAGGCAAATCGCCCAGAGCGCCGCGGGCCTGTACGCCGCCAAGGAAGCGTTTTTGAAAGCGCTTGGCGTGGGGCTTACGGGCGGCGTCGCGCTTTCGGATATCGGCGTGACGCACGACGAGCGCGGCTGCCCCATGTACCGGCTTTCGCCCAAGGCCGCTGCCGCGATGGAACAAAAAGGCGCCCACGCGGCCTTCCTGAGCATCAGCCACGACGCTGGCATTGCCGCCGCCGTGTGCGTGCTGGAGTAAACCATGCTTTATACCATTTCCCCGCCGGATATGAGGCGGATCGAGCAGGAATACACGGCGCGGACCGGCGTCACCGGCCTGACGCTGATGGAGCGCGCGGCGGCGCACGTTGCGGATGCGGCAATGCCGTATCTCTGGCACGGCGCCAAGTTTGTGGTGCTGGCTGGGTGCGGTAACAACGGGGGAGACGGGCTTGCGGCGGCGCGCATCCTGCTGACGCGGATGGAAACCCTGCGGTGCGTGGTGATCCGCCTGGCGGGAACGCCGTCTTTAGAAACGGCTGCGCAGTGGAAGCGGCTGGAACCGCTGCTGGGGCGCGTGGACGTGCTGGAGGCCGGTGAGGAAGTCCCCTGTATCCCGGCGGACTGCGCATGCGCCATCGACGCGCTGTACGGCACGGGGCTTACGCGCGCGCTTTCAGGCGCGGCGCTGGCGCTTGTGCTTCAATTGAACGAAGCGAAGCTGCCCGTGATCGCTGTGGATATTCCCAGCGGCTTGGACGGTGAAACCGGTTATGCGCCCAACGGCGGCGCCGCGGTGTGTGCCGCCGTGACCGTCACCTTCCACCGCCCCAAACACGGGCTGTACCTGGGTGATGGGCTGGATCAATGCGGCACGGTGATCGTTGCGGATATCGGCATTCCCGCCGCGTACGGCGATACCGAAGGGTTTGCCGTGATGGAAGCGCAGGACGCGCGGCGCGGACTGCGCAGGCGCAACACGCACAAAGGCGATTACGGCCGTTTGCTGATCATTGCCGGTTCCCCGGGCATGGCGGGTGCAGCGGCCGTCAGCGCGCTGGCCGCGCTGCGCGCCGGTGCTGGCGGGGTAACCGTCGCCTGTCCGGCGGAAATCGTTTCCACGGTGCAGGTGCTCTGCCCCTGCGCCGTCTGCCTGCCGCTTCCGGAAAACGCCGCATGGCATACGCTCGAAGCCGCGCTGCAGAAAGCGGACGCGCTTGCGTTCGGCTGCGGCATCGGCCGAAGCGCATCAGTTTCCCGCCTTGCGGAACGGATTTTCCAGTTTCTTTGCGTCCATAAGCTTCCCGCCGTGCTGGACGCGGACGCGCTCAACGCGCTTTCCGCTTACCAGGATGAATTTGCGGCGCAGAACCTGTGCTTCCCTAGCTGCATTGTGTTCACGCCCCATCTGGGCGAGGCGGCCCGGCTGCTGCGCATGCCGGCGGAGCAGGTCGCGCGCGGGCAGGCGCAGGCCGCGCAGGCGCTGCGCGCGCGTTACGGCGGCAGCGTCGTGCTGAAAAGCGCATCCAGCGTATTGATTGCAGACGACGGCGCGGCAATCAACCGCCTGGGTACGCCCGCGATGGCCAAAGGCGGCAGCGGCGACGCGCTGGCGGGCATTCTGGGCGCGCTGCTGGCCGGGCAGGCGGAAACGGGGCTTACGGGCATCCGGCTTTTGCAAACCGCCTGCGCGCTGCACGGCCTGGCGGGGGAAGCCGCCGCAGCGGAAACGGGCGAGCACGGCATGCTTGCCACTGATCTATGCGAAGCCCTGGGGAAATTGCCATAAAAACAGCCTATAAATCAGAACCGCCCCGCATTTGCGGGGCGGTTTTATGTTTCTAATTCGAATTTGTAACGTATACAGCTGTTCCTATCCCTGTAAGCCCTAAAATACTGCGGTCAGCACCAGATATGCGCCGTAGGCGATCATCAGCATCCCGCCGATGC
>CAYRPW010000203.1:2174-4856 GCA_964426145.1 uncultured Oscillospiraceae bacterium | reverse complement strand
CAGGCCCTTTACTTCGTGTACCGCGGCACCAGCGCGCCGTCGTTCAAATCCTTCGCGCTGGAAACCAAGTAACACCGGCAATCCATCATGCAAAACAGGCTGCGACTGCAGCCTGTTTTCATTTACCGGTTTTATCAATGCCCTGCCTGCGCGTGCCTTTCGCTCCGTATCCGTGGTTTGGGGAAAGCGGACCGCCGGTTTCCAGCGCCGCTTTGCGGGCCGGATTTACGGCGTAATAGGCCTGCGCATCAGCCCTGCGGCGGCGGCATGCAGCAGCGTAAACGGAGTCATCACCGCGAAGGCCGCCAGCACGGCAAGCTCGTAGAGAAGGGTACTGCGGCTGTCTTTGGCAAAGCGCTTCACGCCCATCCGGTTCAGCAGCGAGCCGGAGGGGATGCCGACGGCGTTGCCAAGCATAATCCCGCGGATCGCGCCCAGCATCGAAAGCGCCGGGGCCTTGCCGTACGTATCGCAAAGCCTTTGCCATGCCGCGGGGCTCGGGTTGCCGCGCGTATCGGCGTAATGCCGGGCGAACAGGATGGCCGTCGTTTCTTCCTCGGGCACGTCCTGAAACTCGCCCGCGAGCATCCGGCGGATTTCGTCGGAATCAAGCCCCGTTTCCAGCGCCATTTTCGCATGATACCAGGAGCACATGGCGCAGCCGTTGACCTCGGTCACGGCGATCATCAGCCGCTCCCGGAGCTTTTTTGACAGCAGGCCTGTTTTTTCACCCCGCGCCATGGCGGGCACGGTGCGCAAAGCCAGAACGTAAATGCGGTAGATTTCCGGAAGGCTGAATAACGGTTTGCCCGGCGCTTTGTTTGTCATCTTGCGGCCTCTGTTCTTTCTTTGGCTGCCGCCCCGGCGCACCTGCGGCGGGGCACGGTCAGCAGTTCCAGCTGATCTTCGCGGGACAAAGTTCATCCGCTACCATTACGGCCGTGAGAGCAGCTTCCATTTTCGCAAATTCCTCAGCCGCTGCCCGGTCGTATACCTCCGCCGTCTGCGCCGTGCCCAGCCGCCGATATAGGATCGCCGCCGCCGCATACCCGGCAAAACCCAGGGCGTGCGCGGGCGTGTGATAACAGGCGGCCGCCTGCCCGCAGGCGCGTGCCGCGGCCTGTGCAACGGGGTTACCTTCCGCTTCGCGTGCCGCCGCATGGCAGTCGTTTAGAATGGTATGCTTTACTTCCCGGAACGGTGCGCTTCCCTCAAACCAGCGGCGCGCGGCCGAAAGCGCGTTCGCGGGGCGAGGATCCCCCGGGTATTCGGCTTCATAAAGGGGGAGAATCTCTGCCTGCGCGTATGGAAGGCACCATCCGGCGATCGTTTCCCGGCTTTGCGTTTCCAACAGCCGCATCAGGGATACGACGTACGGCGAAGCCGGCCTTCCCAGCAATTTTCGGAGTTTTCCCATTCCAAACCCTCCCGGCGGTGCATTATCAATAGCGGGCCGCCCTCTGCGCACTCTCACCTCACATCATACACGAAAACCATCCGCGCGAAACCCGGATAAAAAAAGATGCGGCGCGCAAAAGCGATGCACGGAAAGGTTTTGCAGTGCGCGGGCCGGGGTTTGAAACGCTTCATCGTATTGAATCCATTTCCATTCGGGCGTATACTGCCTGTACATGAATAAAGCGGGGAGCCGTTCGTTTTGGATTTAATACTTCGCTATGTCAAACCCTACACCCGGCGCGTTCTGGCGGGAACGGCCGTCAAGTTTATCGGAACCATCATGGATCTGCTGATCCCGTGGATTTTGGCGTACATTATCGACACGGTCGCGCAGCAAGGCGACCGGAAACAGGTTTTGCTCTGGGGCGGCGTCATGCTGTTAAGCTCCGTGTTCGCCTGGGTTTCCAACGTGGCCGCCAACCGCGCGGCGGCCCGGGTAGCGCGGGATTCCACCCGCACCCTCCGGCACGACCTGTTCCAGAAAATCACCCGCCTGTCCGGCGTGGAGATCGACCGCCTCACCATCCCGTCGCTGATCTCCCGCATGACTACGGACAGCTACAACGTGTACCGCGTCATCGGCATGGCGCAGCGCATCGGCATCCGCGCGCCGATTTTACTGCTGGGCGGCCTGGTGATGACGCTGCTTCTGGACCCGGTTCTTGCGCTCATTTTGGTGGCGATGCTTCCGTTCATGAGCGTGCTCATCTATTACATCTCCAAAAAGGGCATCCCCCTGTACAGCCGCCTGCAGCAGGCGGTGGACAAGCTGGTGCGCGTCGTGCGTGAAAACGCGACGGGCATCCGCATCATCCGCGCGCTGTCTAAATCCGGGGACGAAAAGAAACGCTTTCAGGACGTTAACGACGACGTGGCGCAGAGTGAAATGAAAGCCTCGATGGTCATGGCGATCAACGGGCCTATCATGCAGATGCTCTTAAACATGGGCCTCGTGCTCGTGGTGGTGGCGGGTGCTGCGCGCGTGAACTTCGGGCTGTCCAACGTCGGCAAGATCATTGCGTTTTTAAA
Organism: uncultured Oscillospiraceae bacterium; assembly: GCA_964426145.1. GTDB lineage: Bacteria > Bacillota > Clostridia > Christensenellales > Aristaeellaceae > CAXXOK01. The sequence goes on along the minus strand of CAYRPW010000203.1, from coordinate 2,369 downwards.
CTACTTTACCATCATCCTAAACGCCATGCTCACCATTACCCGCATTCTCACCATGGCGTCCAAGGCGCTGGCGTCCTCCCAGCGCATTGCGGAAGTGATGGCCGCCGGTGATGAGGAAACGGGTACGCTGCCCGGCATTGCGGATGCTTCCCTGCCGCACATCGAGTTTGATCACGTAACGTTTTCCTATAACGG
>CAYRPW010000203.1:0-2154 GCA_964426145.1 uncultured Oscillospiraceae bacterium | reverse complement strand
TTTCCTTTGCGGTTCAACGCGGCGAATCCCTGGGGATCCTCGGCCCTACGGGCGCGGGCAAGTCCACGATCATCCGCCTGATTTTGCGCTTCGGTACCGCGCAGGAAGGCGCCGTGCGGATCTTCGGGCAGGACGTGCGGGATATGATGCTGGAACAGCTGCGCGGGAAAATCGGCGTGGTGTTCCAAAACGATACGCTGTTTCGAGGCACGGTTTTGGATAACGTGCGCCTTGGCCGCGAAATCTCCATCGACGAGGTGGACCGCGCCATCAAAAGCGCACAGGCTTTCGACTTCGTGCAAAGCGCGGGCGGCGCGGGCGCGCAGGTGCAGACGCGGGGGCAGAACTTTTCCGGCGGTCAGCAGCAGCGCATGCTGTTGGCGCGCGCCCTCGCCGGAAACCCGGAAATCCTGCTGCTGGACGATTCGGCAAGCGCGCTGGACTTTAAAACCGAGTCGGCGCTCCGCGGGGAGCTCCGGCGGCTGACCGGCTCCACCGTGCTCGTCGTCGCGCTGCGCATCAGCGCCGTGATGCACTGCGACAAGATCATGGTGCTGGAAGACGGCGAAGTCAAAGGCATGGGCACCCATGCGGAGCTGATGCAAACCTGCGCGCTGTACCGCGAAATCGCGCAGCTGCAGTTAGGCGGTGACGGCCATGCATAACCTGCCCGGCGGCGGAAGCGGCGGCGTCAGCCCCGAGGAATTCCGCAAACCACGCCGCGCCATTTTACTGCGCGTCGCAAAATACCTGCTGAAATTCAAGTGGCTGCTGCTGCTTGCCTTCGCGCTCACCCTCGCGTCCAACACCTTCGCGCTGATCGGCCCCGCGCTTTCCGGCCAGGCGATCGACAGCATCGGGGCCGTGCCGGGCAAGGTGGATATGCAGGGGGTGCTGCATTTCGCGGCGCTGATGGCGGGGTTCTACCTCGCGTCGTCCCTGTTTTCGTATCTGCTGTCGGTGCTGATGGTCTACATCAGCCGCAACGTAACCCGTTCCATGCGCAGGGATCTGTTCAACCGCATCGCGGAAATGCCGGTCGGGTTCTTCGACACCCACCCCGTGGGCGACGTCATCAGCCGTATTTTCTACGATGTGGATACCATCAACACGTCGCTGTCTTCCGACGTCGTGCAGGTGCTCACCAGCATCATCACCATCGTCGGCTCGCTGGGGCTGATGCTTGCCATCTCGCCGCAGCTAACGCTTGTGTTCGTGGTGACGGTGCCCCTGTCCGTGGTGATCACGGGCTTTATCACCCGCCGCACGCAGCCGCTGTTTCGCAAGCGCTCTAAAAAGATGGGGGAGCTGAACGATTACGCCGAAGAGATGATCTCGGGGCTGAAAACCCTGAAAGCCTATCACCAGGAGAGCAACACGGTCAGGAACTTCGACCGGCTCAATGACGAGGTGATCGAGGCGTACTACGAAAGCGAGTACTTCTCCAGCATGACCGGGCCCAGCATCAACTTCATCAACAACCTGTCCATGTCGCTCATCAGCGTGTTCGGCGTGCTTTCCTACATCGCTGGCGGCATCACCATCGGCAATATTTCGGCTTTCGTGTTCTACAGCCGCAAGTTTTCCGGCCCCATCAACGAGATCGCCAACATCTACGGCGAGCTCCAGTCTGCGCTTGCCGCGGCGGACCGCGTGTTTGCCCTGCTGGACGAGCCCGTGGAAGCGCCGGATGCGCCGGGCGCGCGGCCGCTTACGGGCGTGGAGGGCGACGTGGAACTGTCGCACGTATCGTTTGGGTATGTGGAAGGAAGGCCGGTGCTGCAGGATTTAAGCTTCCATGCCAAGCGCGGCAGTTTGATCGCCATCGTCGGCCCCACGGGCGCGGGCAAAACCACGCTGATCAACCTGCTGATGCGCTTTTACGATATTCATCAGGGCTGTATCACCGTGGACGGGCAAAACGTGCAATGCGTCACGCGGGACAGCCTTCGCAAGGCCTATTCCATGGTCTTGCAGGATACGTGGCTGTTCCACGGCACGATTTTTGAAAACATCGCCTACGCAAAGCCCGGCGCCACCATGGAGCAGGTGGTCGCGGCGGCCAAGGCGGCGCGCATCCACCGGTTCATCCTGGGGCTTCCCCAGGGTTACGATACCGTTCTGACGGACGACGGCGCCAACGTTTCCAAAGGC
>CAYRPW010000202.1:0-4856 GCA_964426145.1 uncultured Oscillospiraceae bacterium | reverse complement strand
CGTTGATGATGCCGCCGGTGAACAGGTCGTTCAGGCTGTTGACGTCGTTGATGACACGCACCATGATCTTGCCTGCCGAACGGCTGTCGAAAAACGGCAGTGAAAGCGATTGGATGTGGTCGAACAAATCCTGCCGCAGGGCGGCGATGGCGCGGCGGCCGGAAAAATCCATCGTGCGCACGCGGTAGCGAAGGCACAGGCCGCTTACCAGCACCGCGCCGATCATACCCAGAAACAGATAGGGGATTTGGGTAAAATCGCCCGCGGAAAGCTCGCCCACGGCGCGGCTTAACAGGTAGGGGTTCAACAGCGACGCTCCGGCGGCGACGATCATCAACCCCAGGGCGATCAGCATCTGCTTTTTGTACGGGATCAGGTAACGGAACATCCGCAGGAAGAGCCGTTTGTCAAACGGGGCCTCCATCACTTCGTCGTCTAAGTTGCGCAGGCGGATCATGCTTCGTCACCCGCCTTTCCGGGGGCGGTAAAATCCCGGGTCTGGTCGTGGAACAGCGCTGCGTACACGCCGCCCAGCTTTAAAAGTTCCCGGTGCGTGCCGCGTTCCACAATGGCGCCGTCCTTGAGCATCAAAATCTGGTCCGCCTTGCGCACCGAGGAGATGCGGTGGGCGATGATGAAGGTGGTACGGCCCTTCAGCACGCTGGAAAGCGCGGCCTGGATCTCGGCTTCGGTTTCCATGTCCACGGCGGAGGTTGCGTCGTCCAGCACCAGAATGGAAGGATCGTAGAGAATGGCGCGGGCCAGCGCCACGCGCTGCTTCTGCCCGCCGGAAAGGCCCATGCCGCGCTCGCCGATCACCGTATCGTAGCCCTGGGGCGACTGTAAAATAAACTCTTCCGCCTGCGCGGCGCGCGCGGCTTTTTCCACCTGTTCCTGGGTGGCTTCCGGGCGGCCGAAACGGATATTGTCCGCAATGGTTTCGGAGAACAGGAACGTTTCCTGCATCACCACGCCGATGCTGTTGCGCAGCTTATGCAAATCCTGCTTGCGCACGTCCACGCCGTCCACCAGAAGGCTGCCGCGCACCACGTCGTAGGTGCGGCCAAGCAAGGTGATCAGCGAGGTTTTTCCCATGCCCGTCGCGCCCATCACGGCGATCACCTGGCCGGGTTCCACATGCAGGTTGATATCCTTCAAAACCGTTTGGTCGCCGTATTTGAAGGTGACGTTTTCAAAGTCCACGCGGCCTTCGCGCTTTTGCGGCTCCTGCGGCTCCTGCGGGTTTTTGATGCGGCTCCCCAGATCCAGATAGTAGATCAGCTTTTCGCTGGATACCAGGCCGTTGGCGGTGAGGTTGACGAACTGCGCCACCTGCCGCATGGGGGCGATCAGCATCCATACGAAGCCCACGGCGCCTACCAGCGTGCCGATGTCCAGCTGCCCTCTCATAACCATCACCGAGCCCGCCACCATCAGCACCGGGATGGCGAGGCTTGCGATGGTGTCCAGCAGCGGGTAAAAGGTGCTCCAGATGCGGGTAACGCGCAGGTTGTTATTGAGCACCTGGGTATTGTCCTTGCGGAACGCCTCTTTTTCATAGTCTTCCCGGGCAAAGGCCTTCACCAGCCGCACGCCCGCGATGTTTTCCTGCGTGCGGGTGTTGAGGACCGCGTTTTGCTCGCGCACGGCGATGTGCGCCGGGCGGATCTTTTTGTTCAGCCGCCAGGCAATCAGGCCGACCACCGGGCAAAAGCAGAGCATCACCAGCGTCAGCTGCCAGGACATCAGGCTCATCCCCACGAGGGAGAGCGTGAACATCATGAAGTTTTCAATCACGCCCACCACGCCGTTGACGATCAGCATGCGCACGCCTTCGATGTCGCCGGTCATGCGGCTCATGATCTCGCCGATGTGATGGGTGTCGTAAAAAGCGTAGGGCAGTTCCTGCAAATGGCCGAAAATGCCCGTTCGCAGGTCGTACACCACGCTTTGGGATACGGTTTCAATCAGCATGCCGCGCTTGTACATCATCACGCTTCGCACGGCGGTGGCCCCCACCAGCACGCCGCAAAGCTTCAAAAGCAAAGCCATGTCGCGGCTGGGGATAACGTCGTTGACCACGGCCTGGGTGATGTAGGGCACCACCATGCGCAGCGCCGTGACGAGCGATAGAAGAAGGATGCACCAGAACAATTGCCATCGGTAGGGTTTGAGCCACCCGAGAATGCGTCGGAACGTATTCATACTGCCTCCGGTAATAGCGGACGAAGGGTTCGCAAAAGTAACATTACACCCATTTCCAGCGGATGTAAAGGGGAACGGGGCACAAAATAAACGCCGGAACGCGGCGGCGCAAACCCAGCGCGCAAAAGGGATTGCGGCTATGCGGCACACAGATTTTGGCATATCCCGCCGAAAAAAGATGCATGCCGCGGTATAAGAATTCGCTATCTTCGCCCCTAGGATATTGCGGCGTGTTATGGTATAGTCAGCACGAAGATGCGCCGCCGTGAGGATGAACCGGCGGCAGACGCGCGCACAGCGCGGGAGGGTGCCGATATGAAACAGCTTTCGGATATGACGCTTCAGGAACTCACAGTTCCGCAGGGGATTGCGTGCTCCTGCGGGCGCACGCACAAGGCGGGCCTGCGGACGGTGAAAATCGGCGCCGGCGTTTTGCGCCTGCTGCCGGAAACGCTGCGCGCGATGGGGATCCGCAGGCCCTTTTTGGTCTGCGACCGGAATACCTGGGAAGCCGCGGGCAAACGGGCGGAAGCCTTGCTTCAAGACGCGGGCGTCGCGTACGTGCCGTTTGTTTTTCCCCAGGCTTTCGTGGAGCCGGACGAACACGCCGTTGCCCAGCTTACGGAAGCGTTTGACCGCGCCTGCGACGCGGTGCTGACCGTAGGCTCCGGCGTGGTGACCGATTGCGGCAAGGTGCTTGCGCACGCGCTGCAGCTTACGCAGGTCGCGGTCGCCACCGCCCCTTCCATGGACGGGTACGCCTCCAATTCGTCGTCGATGATCGAAAACAAAGTCAAGGTTACGGCGTACAACGCCTGCCCGCAGGCGATCCTCGCCGATACCGACATCCTGAGGGCCGCGCCCGAGCGTATGCTCAAGGCCGGGCTCGGCGACATGCTGGCCAAATCCATCGCGCTGTGCGAGTGGCGCATTTCCCATATCGTGACCGGGGAATTCTACTGCCCGGAAATTGCCGCGCTGATGCGCAGTTCCCTTGCGAAAATCGTTGCCGCCGCGCCCAAACTCATGGCGCGCGATGCGCAGGCCGTGGAAGCCGTGGCGGAGGGGCTGATCCTGTCGGGCGTTGCGATGGCGTTTGCGGAGGTTTCCCGCCCCGCGTCGGGGCTGGAGCATTATTTCTCGCACCTGTGGGAAATGTTCGCGCTGCGGGAAGGCCAGCGCAGCGAGCTGCACGGCATTCAGGTGGGCGTGGGTACGGCGCTGACGCTGACGATTTTGGACCGCCTGCGCACGATGCGGCCCGACGAAAACACGCTTCGCGCCGCCGCGTTTGACGAACGCGCCTGGGAGAAAGAAATGCGCCGCGTGTTCGGCGATACCGCGCAGACCCTGATCGATAAGGAGCATTCCGCCTGGCACAAGAACGATCCGGCGGCGCGCGAGGCGCGCTTCCGGCGCATTGCCGCGCACTGGGATGCAATATTGCAGATTATGAACGAGGAACTGCCCGACACCGCCCAAACCCTCGCCCTCATGCGCTCGCTCGGCCTGGCCACCACCCCCGCGGACATCGGCGTGACCGGCCAACAGGCGATCGACGCCTTCCGCCATTCCCGCGATATCCGCGACAAGTACCTCACCAGCTCGCTGCTGTGGGATATGGGCCTGCTGGACGGCTTTCCGCTGATCTATTAAAAGAGCAGGCCACGGCAAAAAGGGTTCGTCCCCGCTCCCCATTGGGGAGCGGGGACGAACCCTTATTTCAATGCCTTTGTTTCGTTTTATTCCAGCGTTGTCAGCAGCAGCAGCTCAAAGCACGGGTAGGATTGCCCTTCGGTCTCGTCCTCGCCCCCGGAGACGGACATGCCCACCGAGGTGCCGTACATCATCAGCCGCGTGCCGATTTCGTACTGCGGCTCTTCGGCCGCGACCACCAAAATGAAGTTCGAATAGGTGTCCTCGCTCTTCGAAAGCGCCATGGTGTAAATCCAGTCGTCGCCGGATTGCACCGCCTCCACCAGATAGCATTTGTAGTTGATGGTGCGCCCGTCGTAGCGATCGACGTTGTTCACAAGCGTGGAATAGTTGGGGCTTATGGATTCGTCCTTGATTCGGGCGATCATGTCCTCGGCGGACCAGTTGCGCGAGAAGGTGACGGTTATGCGGCGGTTGGCCAGATCCTGCTTGGAAAAGGAGAGCACAACCTCGTACGTGCCTTCGTCGGAGGTATCAATCTCAACGCTGAACTTGCCTTCGGTGGTTACTTTCTTGTCTTCCTGCTTCTCGCCGTTGACGAACACCTGAAGATCGGCCTTGGGTTCGGCGGTGCCCCAGATGGTCACGGTGTCCGCGGTCACGGTTTCCGGCGTATGGCTCAGCACGTTCACGGCAAGCAGCGTGCGCTGGTAGGTCACCGGGTAGGCAAGCTCCGCCACGTTCTCTCCGCCGTAATTGGCGGTGACGGTCACCATGAACACGCCTTCCTTGGGAAGCGCAATGGGGATGTTCACCTTGCCGTCGCGGGCAACCTCCACTTCGCTTACGATGGGGGTCGGGTAATTCAGCCCCATCACCACGGCGGTGAATTTGACGCCCGGGGCGGCTGTGCCGGCGATGGAAAACTCCGCGACGTTGGTTTCCTGCGGCGGAACGGAGGTGATGTTGATCTGCGCCTTGGCGGCTGCCGGAAG
>CAYRPW010000201.1:0-4858 GCA_964426145.1 uncultured Oscillospiraceae bacterium | reverse complement strand
TGCTGAGCACGCCCATGATATCGGTGGGTTTCACGGTGGCGCCCATGCGGTTTAAGAGCGCCTGCGCCGCCTGGTTGGTTTTCTTCCAGTGGATGCTTTTGAGGCCTTTCCGCAGCTTTTCATGCCCCATGAAGATGTTTTCGGCAACGGTGAGATCGGGGTAAATGGCCAGGTGCTGATAGATGGCGGCGATGCCGTGGCGCGCCGCCACCAGCGGGTTGTGCATCGCAATTTTTTTGCCTTCCAGGATGATCTCGCCGCCGTCGGGCTGATGCACGCCCGTGAGCACCTGAATGAAGGTGGACTTACCGGCGCCGTTTTCACCCATCAGCGCGTGAATTTCCCCGGGCAGCAAATTGAAACTGACCCTGTCCAGCGCTTTGACGCCTGGGAACGTTTTGGTGATATCATTCATTTCCAGCAGGAATTCACTCATCGTTGCCGGCCTTTCCATGTGCTGTTCTTCGCCGCTTCCCGGGAAACGGACACGGTTCTGAACTTATCGTAATTTATCCGTTCCGGAATGAAAATGACCATTTTGCAAATGACGATATCCAATTTGTAAATCCGCGCCGCGCGGAACCCTCGTTTTTCTGCGGACCCGCACCTGCTGAACCATGCGGAACCCGCCTGCCGATACGATCCAACCGCGGCAGGAAAAACGAGCAAAAAACCCGCAAGGGCCCAGGCCCTTGCGGTTTTTTATTCGCCGTTCCAACGCGCTGCGGGGCGGTATCCGCAGAATGGATGCTTCCTCGCTTCTCAGCCGGCAGCGGCTGCGCACGCGGGTGTTTACAGCGTTCTGAATTTCTTAAGCGCCAGCATGTTGACGATAAACAGCAACGCGCCGTACCCGGCAAGCGCCAGCACATACGGCCAGACGGCGGAAAACCCCGCGCCTTCGATGAGCACCCTGCGGATGCTTTCCGCGCTGTAAAACACGGGCGTGATATAGCCGAGGTTTCCAAGCCCCAAAGGTATGGTGTCCTGCGGGATCAGCCCGCAGAAGAACACCTGCGGGATGATAAGGGTCGGCACAAATTGCACCACCTGCATTTCCGACGTCGCCACGATGGACACCATGGCCCCGAACAGCACCGCGACCATGGCATTGATGAGCATGATCAGGAAGATCAGCCCCACGCTGCCCGCGCACGGCATTTTGAGCACATACAGCACGTATACGCAGATCAGCACCGACTGCAGGATGGCGAATACCCCATATCCGAGTGTATAGCCCGCCGTCACCTGCCAGCGGCGGACCGGCGTCATCATCAGCCTTTCCAGCGTGCCGCCGGTGCGTTCGCGCACCAGCGTCATCCCCGAGATCACGAACACGAAGAAAAAGGATAGGAACGCCAGAAACACAAACCCGAGCGACTGGAAGGCGGAGGCCCCGTCGTTATACACGACGTGCGCCTGCACGGTTACAGCCTGCGGTACGGCTGCCATGGCGTTTTGCAGCGCTTTCAGCGCCTGCGCGCTTTTCACCGTGGCTTCCAAAATCCAGGTGTCGATCTGCGTGCCTTCCCGCGTGACGACCATGTCGATCTCCTTATGGTCGATCAGCAGCTGCCGCTCGCTTTCATAGGCGATCGTGTCCAGGTCCACGAAGTTGATCTCTTCGGCTTTGAGCGCCGTGACGATCGCCGCGGGCAGCTCGCTTTCCCTTGCGGCGATGGACGGCACATACGCGGTATCGTTGAGCAGGAAATAAATCAGCGTAAACATGAGGATCGGCGCGAACAAAATCAGCCCAAGCGTCCGTTTATCGCCGCGCATCTGGCGGATCACACGGATTGCGATTCCCTTCATATCAACGCACCTCCCGGTTGGCCGCTTGAAAAAACAGCTCTTCGATGCGCCCCGTGACGGTGGACGCGATCAGTGTCCGGACGGCGTCATACTTGATGAGTTTGCCGCCGTATATCAGCGCGGCGGTATCGCACTCGGTCACCTCGTCCATCACGTGGGTGGAGATGATCATGGTGATGCCGGTCCGCTTCATCTCTGCAAACCGGTCCCAGATGGTGCGTTTCAAAACGGGATCAATGCCTACGGTCGGCTCATCCAGCAGCAATAGCCCGGGCTCGTTCAGCAGCGCCGTAGCCAGCGACAGCCGTTTTTTCATGCCGCCGGAGTAATACCGCACCGGCTTTCTGCGATCCTCAAAAAGATCCACCAGCGCCAGCACTTCGGCGATGCGCTTTTGCTTGCGCTTCCCGTCCATCCCAAACAGCGACCCGTAAAACTTCAGGTTATCTTCGCCGGTCAGGTCGTCGTACAGCGCGTCGTTCTGGGGCATATAGCCGATGTTTCGCAGTATTTCCAGGTTGGGCACCGTACGGCCGTCGATGGCGACGCTGCCGCCGTCGGCGGGGATCGCGCCGAGCAAAAGCCGGATGAGCGTGGTTTTCCCCGCGCCCGACGGCCCCAGCAGGCACACAATGCTGCCGCCGGACGCCGTGAATGACACGCCGTTGAGCACGTCTTTCCCGCCGAACTTTTTGGAGAGGTTATCGACTGTGATGTTCATGATTTATATCCTCCGCCTGGTTTGCACATTGTCTGATGAACGCGTCTGCGATGAACTCGGCCTGCCGATCCCCGAACGCCTGCGGATCCTCGCCTTCGTGGAACAGGCAGTAGCACAGGCTTGCGCCGATCAGAGAGCTTCCAAGCCACTCCACCAGATCCGCCAGCGTATCGCCTGGCAGCGTAACGGAGCGGCCCGCAAGCGCCCGTATGTTTTGCAGCGCTCCGCCCCGTACCTCGGCTAGAATCAAGCGAATGTCCTCGTGCTTTTTCGCTTCGAAAAACAGCATGCGAAACAGCGCGTTATAGCGGATCATATGCGAAAGCAGCCCGCGGCAGAGCCTGATAATATCCTGCCGGAAATCCCCCGTGGCTGCGTTTGGAATATCCAAAACGCCGAACTCCCCGGCAATGCTGTTGGCAACCCGCAGAAACAACGTTCGTTTATCGCAGAAAATCCGAAACAGCGTCACCTCGGCAACGCCTGCTTCCGCGGCGATGGCTTTCGTGGTTGCGGCGCTGAAGCCGTGAACTTCAAACAACCTGAGCGCCGCGCGGATGATTTTTTCTTCCGTCTCCACCGTGCGTTCCTCCCCCCTTTTCCGGAATGTTAGTAATTACTAACGCACATCATATCCCCCTGTCGCCCCGTTTGTCAACATCTGGAAATATTTTGCTGCGCGGCGGCAACCGTGAAAGGAATTTGCCAAGTTCCAACGAATGCACTATACTTATTAACAGAGTGATACCCCCAGAACCGTGATGGAACCGGAAACATCGCGATAGAGTCAACCCGTTGTTTCCGGACGAATCAGCAGTCCGGCAGGAGTGATCATGCGATTCATGAGAACGGACACCCGGGAGAAAAAAGCGCTTAAGCAGGCGGCCTTGCGCTTTCTTATGATTCCCATTCTGCTCGCTGTTCTTGCCTCCGCAAGGATGGGCTACAGCGCTTTTGACAAGCGCCGGCAAGACCTTTATCTCCAGCAGCAGGAACAGGTCGTCACGGCGATGCTTCATTACCGCAACTATATATCCTACATCACCTCCATCGTGCGCCGTCTGGAAGCGGATACCGTGGATATTCTGCTGGAGCACGGCAACGGGCAGACGGCCGAAGCGCTGTTCACCGAAACCATCCTGACGTACCCGGATTTCAGCGCGCTGCGCATCCTGACCCCGGAAGGCATGGAAGCGCTTCACGTAGCGCAGGCGGAAGGCGCCGCCCATACGGTACCCGATAGCGCGCTGGCGGACCAGGCCTCTGCGGCATATTATCTGGAAACCGCCGCGCTGGAGCGTCATCAATACCTGTTTTCCGGCTTCGAAATGGCTGCGGAGACCGGGAAAGCTGCCACGCCCATTTTGCGGATCAGCGTTCCGCTGGAGGCGGACGGGCGGAGGATGGGCTATTTCGTTGCGGACATCGCCATGCAGCCGTATCTGGAAACGCTGCGGCTTTCCCTTTTGCAGGAAGGCTGCCAGATTTTGATGATGAACGAGAACGGTGTGCTGTACACCCAGGGCGCGGACATTATAAACGCAGAACCGCTGCAGACCGGGCAAACCGCTGCCAGCCTGTTCCCCGCGTTGGATTTCACAGCGGACGGCGGCTCCTTCTCCCAGGCGGACATGCTGTGCACTTATCTGGCGTTTCCCAATCTCTTTGACCGGGGGCTTGATTATTACCTGTCCGCCGCAGCTCCCCGCAAGGATATCTTCCTGGTCTGTTACGACAACCGCAGCGCTTATGCCAACGACCTGCGATACTCCCTCTTCTACCATACGGCCCTTTCCTGGAAAGCACAGCTTGGAACATGCGCGTTTATCTTCCTTCTCTACTTCGTGGTGCTGCGCTGGATTTTTATATACGACCGGCTGCGGTTTACCGACCTGTTTTCCGATAACCGCTATCCGAAATCCATTCTCCGGCAGGCCCGGAAAAACCGCCAGTTTGAGATTTATTACCAGCCGATCGTCAACATCCAGACCGGGTCGGTCATGGGGTTTGAAGCGCTGTCGCGCTGGAATTACCACGGGCAGCTGCTGCCGCCGTCGATGTTCATCGACGAGGTGCTGCATTACCAGCTGGGCCAGGCGCTGGACGAAAGCGTGTTTTTACAGGTGCGCAAAGACCGCAGGCGCATGGAGCAGGTGGCGGGTTTTCACGATACCTTCATTTCCATCAACTGCTGCCAGCAGACCTTCAACAGCCTGATTCAGGAACCGCCCGCCACCGTGATCCGCCTGACGGAGGAAGAAAAGAAGTACATCGTGCTGGAGCTTCTGGAAAACATCGTGTTTAACCAAAACACCCAGGAAC
>CAYRPW010000200.1:2220-4915 GCA_964426145.1 uncultured Oscillospiraceae bacterium | reverse complement strand
CAAGCAAAAGCTCTTCATCCCCACGGAGTTCACCGGCATCGCGATCGACGACGACGGCTTCGTGTACGCCTCCAATATCGACACCGACGGCGTGCAGGCCGTCAAACGCCTGAACCCGCGCGGCGAGGACGTGATCAAAAAAGGCCCCGCCGAAAACCTGGGCGGCGACCTGTGGACCGGCGGATACGGGCAGTACGCGGGCGCCAGCAAAATTGTGGACGTGGTGTACCGCGGCGCGGGCATCTATTCGCTTTTGGACAGCCGCCGCGGGCGCGTGTTCACCTACGACCATGAGGGCAACCTTTTGTACATCTTCGGCGGGCTGGGCACGCAAAACGGCACGTTCGTCACGCCCGTCGCCATTGAGGCGGCCGGCGGCGTTGTGCTGGTGCTGGACGCCAACCGCGCGGCCATCCTGTCGTTTGCGGAAACGGAGTACGGCGCGCTCATCAACCAGGCCGTTGCCCTGCGCTACGACGGCGACGAAACCCTGGCCGTGGAAAAATGGGAGCAGGTGCTCCGGCTGGACGAGAACAACGAACTGGCCAACGTGGGCATCGGCAAGGCGTATCTGGCCGCGGGCGACAACGAGCAGGCCATGTACTACTTGAAGCGCGGCATGAACAAGTCCTACTACTCCGTAGCCTACAAGCGTTCCCGAAACGCTTTGCTGCGGGATAACCTGGGAACGTTTCTGACCGCGGGTATCGCGCTGGGCGCGGGCGGGCTTATGCTTCACCGCCTGCTTAAACGGCGCAGGGCGGCAAGGGGGAAAGCGGCATGAGGGCGCAGTTTGGCAAAGAGAAGTGGAAAACGCTGTTCCACACCGCAAGCCACCCGGCGGACGGTTATTACTGGATCCGGCATCAGGACACGGGCAGCGTGTGGATCGCGGTGTTTTTGGTGGCGCTGTTCGCGTTCTCATTCTCCGTAAACCGCATGTACGCGAGTTTCGTGGTGAACCCCGTCAATCCCCGCTCGGTTTCGGCCCTGCAGGAGATGGGGGGCATCCTGCTTTTGTACTTCATGCTGTGCGTGGGCAACTGGTCCGTCACCTGCCTGATGGACGGCGAAGGCCGCTTCAAGGACATTTTGATCGCCGTGGGCTACGCGGCGCTGCCGCTGATCGTCACCTTCAACCTGGCGACGCTCGTAAGCCAGATCATCGCCGAGAACGAGGAAGGCTTTTACGCAATATTGCTGATCCTGGGCGTTTCCTACGCGGCGATCATGATGCTCACGGGCGTGATGCAGGTGCACGGCTACACCCTTTCCAAAACGCTGGTCACGCTGTTTTTAACGCTGGTCGCCGTGCTGATCCTCATTTTCCTCACGCTTTTGGTCATCAGCTTCGTGGGCCAGATCGTCACCTTCTTCCAGAGTATTTACTACGAACTGCTGTTCAGATCGTAAGTTGGAGTATGGACGCATGAACGAACGCATGGGATTGCCAAACCTGCCGGGAAGTTTCCTGCTGCGCCGCAAGCGGCTCATCCGCCGCGTGTTTTTGCTTGCGCTCGCGGCGGCGGTGCTCGGCGCGCTGGTTTTGTTTGCCGTGTTTTTGTTCCGCTACCAGTTCTACACCGGTTACCGGGACGCGCTGGCGGGCCGGGGGTATGAAACCGAGGAAGGAACGCCGTTTGCGCCGCTTGCGGACGCGGAGGTGAGCGTGCCCGGCATGGCGCTTGCCGCGGAAAACGAAAACTTCAAACTTTATACTGATATTGCGACCGCGGAGATTGCCGTCTTTGACAAGCGCAACGGCGTCACCGTGTACTCCAACCCCCCGGACCTGGAAGAAGACCCGATTGCCAACGAAACCAACCGCAACTACCTGCGCTCCCAGTTCCTGCTGGATTATTTCAACGCCAGCCGCACCGCGGGCGTGTACGACAGCTATTCCATGTCCGTCGCGCGCGGGCAGGCGGAGGCGCAGGCGATCGAGGGCGGCGTGCGCTACCGCTACGTGCTGGGCGAGCAGGCGGAGATCGAGTATTACGTGCCCACCGCGCTTTCGCAGGAGATGTTTGACCGGCTGGTCGCCTCCCTGCCCCAGGCGGACGGCGATACCCTGCGCCGCATGTATACCCTGGACCTGGAAACCGAGGGGCTTTACGGGCTGATCTTCACCGTGCGTACCAACAGGCGCACGCTGCGGACGCTGGACGGAATTCTGCAGAGCGCGGGTTTCACCCGGGAGGATTACTACACGCAATCGGCGCTGGGCACGGCGGAAGCGGCGGAGCCGATGACGTTCGTCGTGGTGCTGGAATACCGGCTGTGCGACGAGGGGCTTACGGTGAGCATCCCCGTAAGCCTGATGGAGGAGCACGGCGGCGGCTTTATCTACCGCGTGCAGCTGCTGCGCACCCTGGGCGCGGCGGGCGCGCAGGAGCAGGGCTATTTCGTGGTTCCAAACGGGGCGGGGGCGCTCATCCGCTTCAACAACGGCAAAACGAGCGCCGCGGCGTATACCCAGTACCTGTATGATATCGACCGGATGGACAGCACCTATACGGTGCTGGAAAACACCGTGCCCGCCCGGCTGCCCGTGTTTGGCATCTGCCGGGAAACGTCCTCCGTGCTCGCCACGGTGGAGCGGGGGGCGTCGCTTTGCCTGCTCACGGCGGATGTCGCGGGCAAGTATAACAGCTACAATACCGTGTATCCGTCCTTCCTCGTCCGCAGCTACGAT
>CAYRPW010000200.1:0-2210 GCA_964426145.1 uncultured Oscillospiraceae bacterium | reverse complement strand
GGAAAAGGAACTGTACGACGAAAACATCACCGTGCGCTATACGCTGCTCACGGAGGAACACAAGGGCTACTCCGGCCTTGCCAACTACTACCGCGCGCGGCTGCTAACGGAGGGTACGCTCACCGCGCAGGAGCCGGGCGGCGATCTGCCGTTTTTCTGCGATGTGATCGGCGGCGTGAAGGCGGCCGCGCATACGCTGGGCGTGCGCACGCTGCGGGTGACGGCGATGACCACCTTCGCACAGGCCGCGTCCATGGCGGAGGAACTGGCCGCGCTGGGCGTACAAAACCAGCGGATGAACTTCCAGGGCTGGATGAACGGCGGCTATTATCACGACGTACCCGACCGCGTCAGCGTTCTTTTGCAGCTGGGCGGCAAGGCGGGGCTTACGTCACTTTCCGCCGATCTGGAGGAGCTTGGCGGCACGCTGTACGCCGATGCGGCGCTGCAAAACGTTACCCTGATCTCCAGGCGCTATTCCCGCGCGTATGAAAGCGCGCGCTATTACGGCGCCGGCTATGTGGCAATCCTGGGGCAAGTCAACCCGGCCATGCTCAGGCGCGTATCGGCGCTGGGCTATGAGGAAACCCTGTACTCCCTGCTGTCGCCCAAGTTTCTGCCCCGTTATGTGGACGGGCTGATCCGCGCCGCGGAAAGCCTGAACCTGACCGGGCTGTCGCTGCGCGATTTGGGCGACCAGCTGCATTCCGACAAGCGCCGCACCGAGGTCATCAGCCGCGAGGAAGCGATGGCGATCGTCACCGCGCAGTTTGAAAAGCTTTCCGCAACGGGCAAAAAGCTCATGGTCAGCGGCGGCAACCTGTACGCCCTGCCCTACGCGCAGGCGGTGACCGGCGCGCCGCTGACTTCGAACGCGTTTTTGATCGTGGATGAGGAAATCCCCCTCTATCCCATGGTGGTGCACGGCTGTGTGGATTACGCGGGCGCGCAGTGGAACATGGCCATGGCCGCGCAGCCGCGGCGGGAACTGCTCCGGCTGATCGAATACGGCGCGGGCTGCCGCTTTGTGTTCACCTGGGAAACATCGGCGCTGATGCAGTACACGGGCCTGAGCCGCTACTATTCCACCGCGTTTGACAACTGGAAGGAAAGCGCCGCGGCCATGTACGGGGAACTGAACGCCGCGCTCAAACCCGTGCAGGGCGTGCAGATCACCGGGCACGAAAAGATCGGCGACGTGGCGAAGGTCACCTACCAAAACGGCGTTATTATCTACGTCAATTACGGCGCGGAAGACGCCGTTTTGGACGGGCTGACCATCCCCGCCATGGATTCCCGAACGGAGGTGCCCGCGCCGTGAAAAAATTCCGCCTCACCATGAGCCGCAAACGCATGATCATCGGCCTGCTGTTCATTTCGCCGTGGCTTGTGGGGTTTTTGTACTTCTACGTGCGCACCCTGCTGATGACGGGGCAGTTTTCCCTGTCCGAAATCTCCATCGCGTCCACGGGCGGCTACGAGGTGCTTTTCACGGGGCTTTCCAACTTCCTGTACGCGTTTCGGGCGCACCCGACCTTCAAACAGGTGCTGACGACCTCGATGCTCAATATGGTCGTCGACGTTCCCCTGATCATCTTCTTCAGCCTGTTCGTGGCGATGCTCTTAAACCGCAAGTTCCGGGGCCGCGCGGTGGTGCGCGCCATCTTCTTCCTGCCTATCATCTTAAACGCCGACGCCATTGCCGAAGCCCTGGCCATGCAGCTGCAGCTGATGACGGGCGGCATCAGCCCCGTGAGCACCGAGGCGGCGCAGGCGGCGGAGGCCTCCGCGGTCAACGTGTCCTACTACATCACGTTGTTTGAAAGCCTGGCGCTGCCGCGCGCGGCGCTGGACTACATCGTAGGCGCGGTCGCCCGCATTTCGGACATCATCACGGCCTCCGGCGTGCAGATCATCATCTTCATCGCCGCGCTCCAGTCCATTGCGCCCGCGCTGTACGAGGTATCGCGCATCGAAGGCGCAACCGGCTACGAAACGTTCTGGAAGATCACGTTCCCCATCGTCATGCCGCACATCGTCACCAACGTGGTCTACACCGTGGTGGACGCGTTTTCCAGAAGCCCAGTGGTGGATCTGGCGTATGACACGGCCTTTACGGAATACAACTACGGCCTGAGCAGCGTGTTCAGCCTCGTGTCCACGCTGCTGGTGAGCTTGCTGCTGGTGATTGTGGTGCGCGCCATCCAAAA
>CAYRPW010000199.1:0-4943 GCA_964426145.1 uncultured Oscillospiraceae bacterium | reverse complement strand
ACGCCGGGATCTTCGAACATCAGCACGTCCTGCAGGAAGCGGATGGCCTTGCACAGCCCTTCGTTGCCGCTCATCAGCCCGTCCTCATGCTCGATGGACAACACGTCGTCGTAACCGTTCATTCGAAGTTCGCTGACGATGTGGTTCCATTCCAGCTGGCTGTGGCCGTAGCCCACCGTGCGGAACGACCAGCTGCGCTGACTGAGTTTCGCATACGCTCCGGTGTCCAGCACGCCGTTGCGGGCAATGTTGGCGGCGTCCAGCTTCGTGTCCTTGGCGTGGAAGAAATGAATGGCGCTCTTCAGCTCGCGGATGGCCATCACCGGGTCGATGCCCTGCCAGAACAGGTGGCTGGGGTCGAAATTCGCGCCGATGATCTCGCCAACGGCATTGCGCAGCTTCAGCAGCGAAGAGGGGTTGTACACGCAGAACCCCGGGTGCATTTCCAGTGCGATTTTTTGAATGCCGTGCGCCGCGGCGAAGGCGGCCGTCTGTTTCCAGTAGGGGATCAGCACGTCGTTCCACTGGTAGGAAAGCGCTTCGCTGAAATCCGGCGGCCAGGCGCAGGTGATCCAGCTCGGAGTTTTGTCCTCCGCGCAGCCGCCGGGGCAGCCGCTGAACCCCACGATGCGGGTGACTCCCAGCTTTTCGGCCAGCAGCACGGCGCTGACGAAATCGTCGTGATACGCCTTCGCCTTCGCCGGGTCGGGGTGCACGGGGTTGCCGTGCACGCTCAGCGCGGCGATTTCCACCTCGTGCCGCCGGAAGGTTTCCTTGAACGCGTGCAGTTTCTGCTCGTCGTTCAGCAGCGCTTCGGGGTCGCAGTGGGCTTTGCCGGGATAGCCGCCGCAGCCCACCTCCATGGCCTGTACGCCTTTGGACTTCAAAAACGCGCAGGCTTCGTCCAGGGTTTGATTGCCAAGCACGACGCCGAATACGGATAATTTCATACCCATTCCCTCCTTGTCGTCAGATGCGCGTATGCAGGGTTTCGCCGCGCTGCGCCGATAGCGCAAGCGCTTCCATCAGCCGCATCACGCGCAGCATCTGCGAATGTGTCACCAGCGGTTCACCCGCCGATCGGATGGCGTTTCGCACACCGCGGTAAAAATCGCGCACGTCGCTTTGCACCGCGGGCAGCGGGCGGGTTTCGATGGTTTCCTCGGTGCGCGGGGCCATGGTTTTGGTCAGCCCGGCCGCCGTTACCACGGGCACCGCGTCGCGTGTTTCCCAATGGCTTACCCGCACAATGCGCCCGCGCAGGTTCCAGTCCTCAATGATCGCGGTGCCGTTTTCCCCGCATACGTACCACCGCGGCATCGCGATAAAGTGGCTGGTGCCGACTTCGACTTCCGCCGTCCATCCGCTTTCAAAGGTAAGGATGGTTTTGAAGCCGTCGTCCACCTCGTCGTTGGTGATGTGCGTAACGTTGCAGCAGACCGAAACCACCGCTTCCTCCGTCAGCTGCAGCAGCTGGTCCAGCAGGTGTACGCCCCAGTCCAAAATCATGCCGCCGCCGTGTTCCCTGCGGTTGCGCCAGTCGCCCGGCACGCCGCGGGAGCCGTGCACGCGGCTTTCCACCTGAAACACCCTGCCCAGCGTGTTGTCCCGGATCAGCTTTTGTACGATTAAAAAATCCTCGTCCCACCGGCGGTTCTGGTGCACGGTGAAAAGCCTTCCCGTGCGCTCGCTCACGGCGATCATCGTTTCCAACTCGGCGGTTGAAAGCGCCACGGGCTTTTCGCAGATCACGTGCTTGCCGTGCTCCATGGCGGCCACCGCCAGGGGCAGATGCGTGTCGTTCGGGGTGGCGATCGTGACGAGTTCCACCGTGCTGTCCGTCAGCAGTTGTTCAAGGCTTTCGTAGGCGTGCAGGCCCTTTTGCCGTGCCAGCGCGTTTCTCTCCGGCAGGATGTCATACACGCCCGTAATCTGAAATGTCTCCGGCATGGTTTGCAGCTGTTCCGTGTGCCATAGGCCCATGCCGCCGTACCCGATCAATGCCCAGTTCATTCGGCCATTTTACCTTCCAGTTTTTGCAAAGTATCCATGCAGATGTGCGCTTCTTCCAGGCCGCTGGGGGTCAGGGTCTCGCTCTCCGCAAGGATGGGAACGCCCAGCCGTACGGCCGCGCGGTATACCGCCTCCACGGGCGCTGCTCCCATGCCCAGCGGCTTTCCGGTGCCGTCTTGCAGGCCGTCCTTCAGATGGATCACGGGCAGGCGGTTTTCCCGGTGCAGCGTTTCCATCCGGGAAACCGGGTCTTCCCCGGCCGCGTAGGCCCAGAAGGTATCCAGTTCCATCTGCAATCCGGGCAGGGCGATCAGCGTGTCCCAAAGCGAGGGGCCGCCTTCGACGGGCGCGAACTCGTGCGCGTGGTTATGGTACGCAAGTGCGATGCCTTCCCGCGCAAGCCGTTCCTGATAATGGCTCAGCGTTTGGGCAAGCGCCCGGCAATCGGCCTGCGTTTCCGGTTTGGCATAGGGCACCACCAGCAGGCCGCACCCGATGTGATGATGATACCGGACGACGCTTTCAAAGCTTTGGTCCAGTTCCGCAAGGCCCGTATGCGTGCCGATTGCCGTCAGGCTGAAGGAGTCGAGCCAGGCTTTCACGTCCCGCGCGGGATGGCCGAAAAAGCCCGCGAATTCCACCGTTTGATATTGAAGCCGCGCCGCCTGTTCCAGCGCGCCGCGCAGATCGCGCTGCGCCAGATCCCGAACGCTGTACAATTGCAATCCGTAGCCCATGGCTGCCACCTCGTCAGTCGAAATATACGGGTTTGCCGGTTTTGGCGGAGGTATAGATCGCCTCGAGAATCTCGCTCACCACGCAGGCCTGCTCCGGCAGCACCACGGGGGCCGTGTCGTTGTCAATCGCGTCAAACCAGCGGATCTGCTCCACAACGCTCGGCGTCAGGGTCAGGCCCTCGTAAAAGGCCACCCCGCCTGACTCCAGGTTGGGGTTAACGAGCACCTGCCGGTTGAACTCGCATTTGTTGACGACCGCGTCGTTGCCGCGCACGCGCAGGCCGGCTTTGGAACCGTGCAGCTCGCAGCTGCCTTCCTGGATGGGTTCGCAGGTGTTGAGCGCCCAGGTGGCGTCAAGCGTGATGGTCGCGCCGTTTTTCATCACGATGAAGCCGAAAGCCGCATCCTCCATCTCCCGGTTTTCAGTTTCCTTCCAGCCGCCCCAGGGGTTGCCGCATTCGGCGTTTTCCACCTTCTTGTAGCTGGTTCCCACCACCATGCGCGGCGCAAAGTTGTTCATCAGGTACAGCGTCAGGTCCAGGCTGTGGGTGCCGATGTCGATCAGCGGCCCGCCGCCCTGCTCGTACTCGTTGAGGAACACGCCCCAGTTGGGCGTGCCGCGCCGCCGGATGGCCAGCGCCTTGCCGTAATAGATTTCCCCAAGGTCGCCGCGCGCGATCACGTCTCTGGCGTAATCGCTGGCATTTTTGTGGCGGTGCTGATAGCCGATCGTCAGCTTTTTCCCGGTTTCTTTGGCAACCTGCACCATCCGGCGCGCGTCGGCCGCGGTTTTCGCCATGGGCTTTTCGCACAGAACGTGCTTGCCCGCGCGCATCGCGTCGCAGGAGATGTCCGCGTGGCTGCGGTTGGGCGTCAGCACGTAGCAGACGTCGATGGTTTCGTCCTGTAACAGTTCCTTGTAGTCCGTATACACCTTGGCGCCGGAGGTGCCGAATTGCCGGGCGGCTTTCTCCGCCTTGGCAAGGTCCAGATCGCAGAAAGCCGTGATATTGCCTCGGTTTACCTGTTGAATGGCCGGAAGGTGTTTGCCAAACGCAATGCCCCCGCAGCCGATGATACCAATTTTGTACTTTTTCATTTGTCGTCCTCCATTCGCGGTTGATCTGCCTGAACTATAGCAAATCAGAGTGCGCAATGCTATAATGAACAAGCCTAATTATATTAAATTCATGCCGAGGTGCCGCAGTTTATGTATTATGAGAAAACCGACCCCGCCCGGGGTTTGGACGGGATCTTCGATTGTTTCGTGCAGCGCAACGTCGGCATTCAGGACGTGGTGCAGGCGCACATTCACGATCATTTCGAGCTGTTGTACTGCACGGGCGGAAGCTTTGAGCTGATCGTGGAAAAGCAGCCGATGGTACTGTCGGCGGGGGACGCGGTGCTCATCCGCCCCATGCAGCCGCACCAGACGCGCACGCTGACAGGCGGCGTAAACCAATATATCGTCATGAAATTCGTGCCCGAAGGGCTGTTCTCGTCCACCCAGCCGATGTACGAGTTGAAGTACATCTTTCCGTTCATTTACTTAAGCAAGCAGGATATCGAATTCTACACGCGCGACGCGTTGAAGGGCAGCCGCATCCACGGGCTTCTGCTCGCCCTGCTGGACGAGGGGCAGCGCCGCGCCTACGGGTATGAGATGGCCATGCGTTCGTATACGGAGCAGATACTTTTGTGGTTTATCCGGCAATGGTATCAGCGCGCTAGCGCAGCGCCGGTGGATGCGTTTCATCTGCAGGTCATCAAGGCGGTGTTTCAATTTCTGGACGAACACCTGGACGAAGCGCTGACCGTTTCCCAGCTGGCGAAGCGCTTCAACATGGGCCGTTCCACGTTCTCGCGTTTCTTCAGCCGCTACGCCGGGGAATCGCTGCCCTCCTACGTGCGCAGGCTGCGGCTGACCAAGGCTGCGAACCTGCTGGCGCGGACCGATAAAAACATCACCGAGATTGCCTCCGAAACCGGATTTTCCACCACCAGTTATTTCGTTTTGTGCTTCCGGGAACAAAACGGCATCACCCCCAAACAGTTCCACCAGAACGCGGTAAGGATGCAGGAAAGGGCGGGGGAGGGGGATTAACAAATTATGATTATGGTAATGTCTCTATAGGGAAATGCCGCCTGCCGCGCAGGCTAAGGCGCGGTCGATTCTAAGCGAAAGTTAGGAAA
>CAYRPW010000198.1:0-4993 GCA_964426145.1 uncultured Oscillospiraceae bacterium | reverse complement strand
CCTTCATCATATGGATGGCGCGCTTTTTAGACCGCTACGGCCTGCTTCCGGGGTTCCTGATCGACGAGCTGCCCTTCCATACCGGCCTGTGGCTGACCAACAACGCATCCATCGGCCTCAAGAGCGTCCACCATCATATCTATAACTTCGGCAACTCCAGCCTTTTCTTCGCGCTGGGAACGCCCGACCGCGGGTATAAACTGGATGCCAAAGGGAATTCGATTCGCAGCGCCACCATTCCCGTGGGCGTTACGGTGGACGAGCGCGTCTGCGCGGGCGCGACGTTTGCCAAAATGTTTAAAATCATGCGCCAGTGTCTGAAAAACCCGGAGATTTTGGAAACGCCTCCCGAAGAGGTGCATTACAACGAAGGAGCGGAGTACCACGTAGCCAAGCCGGAGCGGACCGCCAGCTAACGCTTAGGTTTCTGCCTGGCGATGCATGCCGGTTTCTGGCAAATTGTTACAATTGGCGAAAAGAATTAACGGATTGTATCATCTAGTTTACAAAATCGAAATATATGATATAATAAAAATCCGCCTGCTGTAACCGGATGAGCAATCCAAGGAGACTGAGCATGAACTCTGGCCGCACCAAATATACCTCCACGCCGACTTTCGGGATGCAGAGGCGTGGTTTTGGGAAAAAACGCACGGAAACCAAGCCGGGTACGGAGTTGGACTTCACGCAGAAACCGGCTCCTGATTTTGATGCGCCGGTTTCCGGCGCTTCCGACCTGTATGCAATGCCGCAGGGTATTTATCACGACCCCATTCCGCGGCAGGTGCCGGTGCCCTACCAGACAGCGCCGCAGCAGGGCATGAACGGCGGCTTTGCCATACCCATGCAAAACGCGGGGATGCAGGAAACCTACCCGTTATACGGGGCGGGGCAGGGGAATGCATATGGAGAAACGAACCAGCCGTTTACCGGTACGCCGCTGCCCCAGTTGCCCCCGCTTGCCAACACGGCGAAAGCCGCGCCTTACTACGGCGGCGCCGTCCGTGCCCAGGGCTATGTGCCGCCCAATGCGCCCTACGCCGAACAGCCCGCAGGCTTGCAGCCAAACAATATGGGGATCGGCTATCCGGGCCAGAGCGTGCCCTACAGCCAGCCTGTGTTTTCCGCGCAGCCGCCGTTTAACCGGCAGACAAACGGCCAGGGCGCTTTCAGCGGTTATTCCGGCGGCAGCGTACCGCCGGGCCCGCCTGCGGGTAAGAAAAAAAGGCAGCCGCTGGATATCGAGAGCGTGCTGAAAATGCTGCTGTATATCATTTTGCCGGTTGCGTTTGTGCTGAGCATCGCGCTGCCCGGCGAGTTCGACATCCTGCGCTATCTGTTCATGACGGCCTGCGCGGCATCCGTGGGAATCCTGTGGTACCGGCAATCGTTCTCATCGTCGCTGCGCACGGGGATCACGATCGGCTACGGGCTGATGTGCGTGGTCGTGATCGTGATGCTGCTGTCGGGCTCCAACAGCGATATCATCCAGGGCGGCCCCAATATTACCGCCCAGCCTACGCCGGTGATTACGGACGAACCGGAGGCAAACGCGCAGAGCTACAGCGCAGATCAGGCGCCCGTCACCGTACCGCCCGCGGAAACCGTGCCTGCGGAAACCGACGCCGGGCTGCGCCTGACGGCGTTCATGGATAACTGGAAAGTCAACGATATCGAAAATATGCTGGGTTACGTCATGCCCTCGTGGCGCCAGTCGCAAACCGACGCGGCCGCCGCCCTGTTCATTATCATTTCCAACCGTACGCCGCTGGAATACACCATCGAGTCGATTTCCGGTTCGGACAGCGATACGTCCCGCGCTATTACGATGTCCGCCCTCATCGATAAAAATAACGGCAACGACGCCGTGAAATACCGTTTCGTCATCTTGATGGACAAAGAGGGCAACGACTGGTTTGTGGATCCCAATTCCCTGTCCACCAACGACATTGACACGACGGAGGCAACGGAAGTTCCCGACAATCTGGATGCGATTTTTACCCTGGCGCCGCGGACAACCGTCACGCCCGTGCCGCCGGACAGTACGCTTCTGTATTACAACGCTAACGGCGGCAAGTATTATCATGCCGATCCGGAGTGCAGCGCGGTCAATGCGAAATACCTGCCCATGGCGTCGTTCACGTTTGGCGAACTCGGCAACGCGCCGTATAGTTCGCTGCTGCCGTGCCTCCAGTGCAACGCGCCGACGAAGGCGGATTAAAGTTCTTTAAGAAGGCCGTATCCCATATGGGATACGGCCTTTTGCTTTGGTTACAGCTGCAGTTGATACTGCCGGTAAATGCGGTAGGGTTTCGCGCCTGCGCGCTCCAGCGAAAGCGAGCTTTGCAGATTGGTTTCGTCGATGGCGGAAATCTCAAACGCCTGGATGCCGAGCTCCTTGGCACGCTGCACCATATAGAGCATCATCGCCGCGTTCACGGCTTTGTTGTGGAAATCGGGTGCGACGAAAACCATCGAGCAGCGTGCGGTACGGATTTTGTGGAAAATGCGGGCCACCCAGCCGACGGGGAACAACCGGCCGTTGATCATTTTGGCAAGTTTGGAATAATCCGAATAGGCCACGGCAACGCCCACCAAACGGTTTCCGACGTACGCGGTCACCGGCAGATCCGCTTTGGTATAGCGCAGGATGGATTTCAACTCGTACAGCGTGTCGTCGATCGTCGGGGGAATGACCTCGGAGTCGGACGGCAGCGCTTTTGCGATCATGTTGGCAACGTCACGCGCAAGCGTTTCCTGGTTGTCCGGCCGAAGATCGGCAGCCGCTACCCTGAAACCAAAGCGGTTTTGCGCCATGGCGGACAGCTTTTCGTAGGCAGCCATGGGAAACTCGCTCGTTTTCAGCAGATAGGCGCGGTGATCGCGGAACTTCGCAAAACCGTACTCGGTGAAAAGCCGATGGTAATACGGCGGGTTATAGGGGTTAAACAGGGAATTCAGACTGTCAAACCCTTCGTAGAGCAGCCCCTCGGTATAATCGTCAAAGCCGGGTTCTTTGGGCCCGATGATCGTTTCCATACCCAGCTGCTGCAAGTACTGCACGGCCGCGTCCAGCACGGCGCGGGCATACTCCAGGTTGTCTTCGCTTTCAAACAGGGCGATATACCCCCGTTTGGCCTGCAGGCGCTCGTTGCTGCGCTCATCCACCCCCGCCAGAACGCGCGCCACGGGGCGGTCGTCATCGTAGGCAAGGAAGAGGGCGTGGGGCCCGTTGCGCCACGGATTGTGCACGCCGATCAGGTGATGCAGCTCCATGCGTTTCATGGGAGGTACCCAATAGGGATCCTTGCGATACAGGCGCCTGGGAAGCGCTAAAAACGGGCGGACGCCTTCGGGTGTCTTCTGGAGGGTTTCCACATGAATCATAACGATTTCCCCCTATGCATAATCAAATCTGCGCAGGTGTGGAGAAGACGGTTTCGATGAGGCGTATCAGCTCCTCGCGTCCGGCTTGGTCCTCCGCCGAAAAGGGGATGATCTCCCAGGGCTGCTTTTGCATGGCCCGGCAGATGGGGGCGAGGTGCTTCATGCGCGCACCGCGGCTGATTTTGTCGGCCTTGGTGGCGATCACCGTGAACGGAATGCCCAGAGAACGATAAAACGAAGCCATGGCGATATCGTCGGGCGTGGGTTCGTGGCGGATATCCACCAGCTGCAGCGCGTGCTTAAGCAGCGTGGTGGTTTGGAAATAGGCTTCCATCATCCGGCCCCAGCGCTGCTTTTCTTCCTTGTTTACCTTGGCAAAGCCGTAGCCGGGGAGGTCGATCAGGTGAAAGGTGCCGTCGATGAGGAATACGTTGATCAGCCGCGTTTTGCCAGGCGTTGAGGAAGTTTTGCAAAGCTTTTTCTGCAGGGTCAGCGTATTGATCAGCGAGCTTTTTCCAACGTTGCTGCGGCCGACCACCGCAAGCTGCGGCAGGCTGACGGGCGGCGCTTCGCGGTATTCGGCCATACTGGTGACAAAGGATGCGTCCTGTATGTTCATCGCTATGCCCTGGGGAAGTTTCCGCATTCGTTGCGGCTGATCTGCGCGGAGATGACGTTGACTTCCTGAAGAATGGGGTTACTGACGGGTACGGCGGTCAGCGCGCGGGGGAGCACTTCCGACATCATTTCCACGGGCGTGATTTGAAGCTTGCCCAAAACGGGTTTGGGAACGTCTTCCAGGTCTTTGAGGTTGCCTTTGGGAATGAGCACTTCCTTGAGGTTGGCGCGGTTGGCAGCCAGCAGTTTTTCCTTCAGGCCGCCGATGGGCAGCACGCGGCCGCGCAGGGTGATTTCGCCGGTCATGGCAACGTCCTGCCGGACGGGGATGGAAAGCATGGCGCTGACGAGCGCTGTGGTGATGGCAATCCCGGCCGACGGGCCGTCTTTGGGAACGGCGCCTTCGGGGACATGGAAATGAATATCGTGCTCTTTGAAGTAGTTCACGGGAATGCCCCAGGCGTCCGCATGGGTGCGTACCCAGGAGAGGGCGGCTCTCGCGCTTTCCTGCATCACGTCGCCCAGTTTGCCGGTCAGCTGCAGCGCGCCGGAACCCTGCATGATGGAGCATTCCACAGCGAGCGTTTCGCCGCCTACGGAGGTCACGGCCAGGCCGTTGACGATGCCCACCAGGTCCTTTTTTTCCAGATCTTCGCGCGTGTAACGGGGCGCGCCGAGATATTCCTTGAGTTTCGCGGCCGTAATCTGCACGCTTTGCACCGAGGTGTTCAGGATTTCCACGGCCGCTTTGCGCACAAGCCGCGCGGTTTGCCGCTCCAGCGTGCGCACGCCCGCCTCGCGGGTATAGCCGTCGATCAGCTTTAAAATCACGGGGCTTGCCATTGTGACGCTGTCGGGGCTCAGGCCGTGCTCCTTGATCTGCTTGGGCAGCAGGTGCTTGGACGCGATCTTGAGCTTGTCCAGCTCCGTGTAGCTGGGCACTTCGATGATTTCGAGGCGGTCCAGCAATGCGGGCGGGATGGAATCG
>CAYRPW010000197.1:0-5049 GCA_964426145.1 uncultured Oscillospiraceae bacterium | reverse complement strand
CGGCATATCCTGGAAATGCGGGACGCGCACACCACCGAGGTGGACCCGCACACGACCTATCCCGTGATCGACCTGATGGCCGGCCAGGACCTTAAAAACCTCGGCGGCACCATGCGCCTTGGCAAATACCGCTGCGTACTTGCGCCCTGCACGAAAAGCGAAGCGGCCTATGAGCTCGACGAAATATGGGAACGTCACCGTCACCGTTATGAGTTTAACAACGAGTACCTGGATCGTTTCACGGCCGCGGGTATGGTGATTGCGGGGCGCAATCCGGAACGTAATCTGGTGGAGATTATCGAATTGCCTGAACATCCGTTCTTCGTAGGCGTACAATTCCACCCAGAACTTCGAAGCCGCCCCAACCGGCCGCATCCGTTGTTCCGCGGCTTCATCGGTGCCGCCATTGAAGCCAAAGAAGTGGAAGCATAACGGCAGGTATGAAAACGGCCCGCATAGGAAGCGGGCCGTTTTCATATTCAATCAGAACAGAGTTCTCGCTTAGTCTATACCGCGCTCCTGGTCATAGGCTTCCCATAACGGCCTGTAAATGGCAACCGCCGCATTATGCTCCTCCAGCGTTTTGGAGAAGGCAAGTTCTCCCGACGCCGGATCCTTCGCGCAGAAATATAAGTATTGCTCGGCGATAAACACCGTATCGGGGTAAAGCGCAGCCTGGATGGCGTTTGGCGAAGGGTTGCAGATCGGCCCCAACGGAAGCCCCTTGTTGGTATACGTATTGTAAGGCGAGTTCGTAGCCAGATCGCTTGTTGTTAGAACCATGCGCTTTACCTGGGTTGCATACTGCACGGTTACGTCGCTGCCAAGCGCCATGTCCTTTTTCAGACGATTGTGAAAGATGGCGGAGACGCGGGAAAAATCGTCCGTTTTCGCTTCCTTCTCAATGATGGAAGCAAGCGTGAGCACCTGATCCATCGTCATGCCGAGTTCTTCCGCACGCTGCTGCAGGCTATAATCCAACACCGCGTCCGTTTGATCCAGCATTCGTTTCACAAGGGCTGCGGGGGTTGTGTCGCGATATACCTCATAGGTGTCGGGCGCCAGATAACCTTCTAAAAGATACCTGCGCTCGTTTACGCGGCCGGATGCCAGCTCTTCCTGAATAAAATAGTAATCGCTCAGCCCGGCGCCGGTTTTACACAGGGCGAGGAACTCCGTGTCATCGGTAAGGATACCTTCCTCAACCAGCATGTCCGCGATATCTTCCACGGTCCAGCCCGGTATGACGGTCACCATCGCGGTCAGCGGTTTGCCGTCCCCGGTTGTCAGAAGCTCGGCGATTTCAAAGATGTTCAGGTTTCTGGGAATCGAATAGTCACCGGATTGAATTTTTTGTCCGAAGCCGACGAAATCGCAATAATACTTGAAAACCGAACTGTTGCGGATCAAACCGGCTTCCTCAAGGTTGCTTGCCACGCGGGTCAGGCTTTGGCCGCTTTCTATAGAAAATGCGACTTCCGTAGCATCTTGAGCATCCACCGGGCTGAAATAATTCTCTTCTATGGCGTTATAGGCGCTGGAAATGAGCCCGAACACCAAAACGCAGGCTGCTATCCAAATTAGAGCCGTGCGAAGTACACGCCAAAGAGCGTTGTACCAATAAAAGCCGTACTGGCGCTCTTCCTGGCTGGTTTCGGGTTCATATTCGCCGTTTGGATCCATATTCCTCGCCATGCTGCACCTACATACCCGGCAGATTGATTTCCAGTTCCGCTGCCAGCGTGACGGTTTGGAATATTTCGCTCATCATTTGCTGTACACGCATTTGCGCCAGCATATACTGTGCGATGGAAGCGTTCATCATCAGTAGCCCGGATAACTGCTTGAAATGCTGCACGTCGTCATCCGAAGTATCTGTTCCCATAACGGCTGCCATTTGCAGCTTGGTTTGTAGGCGCTGGTATTCGGAGACCAGCGCATTGTTGGTATTGTCCG
Organism: uncultured Oscillospiraceae bacterium; assembly: GCA_964426145.1. GTDB lineage: Bacteria > Bacillota > Clostridia > Christensenellales > Aristaeellaceae > CAXXOK01. Next base: position 3,093 of record CAYRPW010000197.1, on the reverse strand, counting down.
CCATTACGGTATCTTTCAACTGCTTGTAAGTGAGATACTCCTCGCTTTGCCGGATAGCCGCCGCAAGCGAATCGGACGCGCTTTTGATATCGGGGTAGGGCATGTTCATTCTCCTTCGTTACGCGCGAAAAGTTTGCAGAACTGTTCCGTCGAATGCTTTCACGGTAAACAGAGCGTCCTCCCAGTCGAGGATTATATAGCTTTTCGGCTGACCATCGTGCGGCAGGGATACGGACCCGGGGTTGATGTACGTAATGCCTTGCTGCGCCTGTACGGTGTGGATATGCGTGTGGCCGTGGATGAGAATATCGCCGGGGCTTACCGGGGGAAGGCTGTGAAGATTGTACAGGTGGCCGTGCGTGATGAACGCGATGCGGTTATTCGGAAGCGGCAGAAGCGTATAGTCCGCCATGATCGGGAAATTGAGCACCATTTGATCCACTTCCGAATCACAGTTGCCGCGAACGCAAAGGGGCTTGACAGGGAGGCCGTTCAGCGCTTCCGCCGTTTCCAGGGGGTGATATCCGTCCGGCAGGGGATTGCGGGGGCCATGATATAGAAGATCTCCCAGCAAAATCAAGCGATCGGCCTTCTCTGCTTCCAAACGCTCCAGCACGGCGTTACACGCAGGAAGGGAACCGTGAAAATCGCTTGCGAATAAAAATCTCATGAAATCCCTCCTATTCAACTGCAAGTTCCAGCGTTACGGGGCAGTGATCGCTGCCAAGAACCTGATCTTCGATGCCTGCATCCACCACCGCCTGAGCAATCCGCTCGCTGACCAGAAAGTAATCGATGCGCCAGCCTACGTTGCGTTCACGCGCTTTCATCATATAAGACCACCAGGTATAGCGGTTTTCGGCATCTGGGTATAACTTGCGGAATGTGTCCACAAACCCGCAGGAAAGCAGCTGCGTCATTTTCTCCCGCTCCTGCGGCGTAAACCCGGCGTTGCCGACGTTGGTTTTCGGGTTTTTGATGTCGATTTCCTTGTGGGCAACGTTCAGATCGCCGCATACGATGACGGGTTTCTTCGCATCGAGCGTTCGCAGATAATCCGCGAAGGCTTCTTCCCACGTCATGCGGTAATCCAGGCGCAGCAGTTCGCGCTGGCTGTTGGGTGTATAGACCGTCACCAAATAGAAACGATCATATTCCAGCGTAATCACACGGCCTTCCTGATCATGCTGCGCTGCGCCGATGCCGTAGAAAACGCGCAAAGGCGTGTGCTTGGCGAAGATCGCCGTGCCGGAGTAGCCTTTTTTCACGGCGCTGTTCCAGTAAACCTGGTATCCTTCCGGAGTCAGGTCAATTTGATCGGGCTGGAGCTTCGTTTCCTGAATGCAGAAAAAATCGGCATTTTTGGAGTGGAAGTAATCCAAAAACCCTTTGTTCATCGCAGCCCGCAATCCGTTGACGTTCCATGACACAAGTATCATATATTCACCCTTTTCTTAAGCGGTGTTCTTTCATCATAGCATACATACGATGGATCAACAATCAAGAGCAAACACTTTTACACGTTCATTTCCCAACGCAAAACGAGGCGAATATTTCATCCAGAAGTTTATCGTCAACGCTTTCGCCGGTAATCCGCCCCAGCAGCCAAAGCGCTTCCCGCAGGTCGACGGCGATCAGATCCAGCTGCGTGTTTCCCTGGATGGATAGAATGGCCTGCGCCATTTTGCCGGCAGCCTGCAAGGCTAACGCGGTGTGGCGCTGGTGCGTAAGCATGTCGTCACCCGGCCTGACCAAAAACTGGGAAAGATAAAAAAGCACCTGCTCGACGCCCGTTCCGTCCATTGCGGAGATTGAGTACACGTCGCGGGTGATACCCAAGCCTGCGATCTGCTCTGCGGTCACGACGGAACTCTGTTTATCCTGTTTATTCAGCAGTACGGCATATGGGCACTTCATGTCCATGGCAAGCAGGCGCTGCTCATCCGTATCCAGCGGTTTCGTGGCGTCGATCAGCAGCAGCGCGACGTCGGTGTTTTCAATCGCGCTGATCGCGCGTTTGACCCCGATCTGCTCGATTACATCTTCGCTTTCACGGATGCCCGCTGTATCCAGAAGCACCACTTGAAAACCATGCAGACTGAAGCCTGCCTCCAGCACATCCCGGGTTGTACCGGGTATTTCCGTGACGATGGCCCTGTCTTCATTCAACAGCGCATTGAATAGTGTGCTTTTTCCTGCGTTGGGCGAGCCATACAGCGCAACCCGAAGGCCGGACCGCAGGATCCGCGCGCTGCGCTCATCCGCAGCGGCGCGCAGTTTTGCCTCCAGCACGCGCAACCCATCCAGAAGCGACTCGGTAGCCTCTGCTTCCTCGATTTCATCCGGATAATCGATATACGCTTCCACGCCGGCGATCAGGCGTATCAGCTGCTCCTGCGCTTCCTGCAGAAAGCGGCTCGCGCCGCCTGACAGCAATATTTCCTGGCTTCGCAGCGCTGCCTGCGAGCGCGCGCCGATGATTCCCATGACTGCTTCCGCCTGTGCCAGGTCAATCCGCCCGTTGAGGAATGCGCGGCGCGTGAACTCGCCGGGTTCGGCGGGCCTTGCGCCATACTGCAGCAAAAGGTTCATGACGATGGACGCGGCGGCATAACCGCCATGGGTGTGCAGCTCGCATACGTCTTCGCGGGTATAGGTCCGAGGAGCGTACATCGCAACGCCCATGGCTTCGTCAACCATATTTCCTTGGGCATCCACAATGAAACCGTGCATCAGCAGATGATCCGGAAAGGGTTGGTTATACTTGGCTGTGCGAAACGCTTTTGCAAAAATGTCCATTGCACCGTCACCGCTCAGCCGGACGATGGCAATACCGCCGTCACCCATGGCGGTAGCGATCCCTGCAATGGTGTCCGACACGATGCTCACTCCCCAAATCCTTCTTTCTGTGCTATCATATCATATACAAGAACGACTGGCAAAAGGAGGATATCGCATGCCCAACGTCCGCGTTCTCACGGCGCGCCCGCATCGGCTTTTATTGCCGATCCTTCGTTCCATCGGCCAGTTGATGAAACGCGGCGAGCCTTCCATATTGCTGGTTCCTGAGCAATTTACGTTGCAGGCGGAGCG
>CAYRPW010000196.1:0-5055 GCA_964426145.1 uncultured Oscillospiraceae bacterium | reverse complement strand
CCTGTACTTGACCATCGGGCTTTCGGCGGCCGCGGCGCTGGCGCTCACGGGCCTCGTCCTGCTGGTCATCCGCCTGCTGAAACCCGCCTTCGGCAGTGAAACCCTGCGGGTAGAGCTGCGCACGCCCGCGGTTTCCTGCCAATGGGCCGTGCCGCTGGAGGCGTGGAAGAAACGCGCCGTACCCCTGCAATGGGTGCTTTTGTACGGCTGTGTGCCCCCGCTGCCGGAGCTCAAAGAGGTGGAAACCTCCGTCCTTCTCAAACCAGGCCGTTACGGCGTGAAAATCATCACGAAGCGCAAAACGCTCCAATGGGTCAGCGGATCGGAAACCATGCGCCGGACATTTGTGCAAGGCGACACAAACCCGCCGGTCACGCTCCGGCATGCGGAATTAACTTTAACGCTTTCCCTGCAAGGCGTTTCCCGGAGGAGGCCTTTATGAAACGGCAGCTGCGTTCCCGCGGTACCCTTGCGTTCCTTTCGCTGGCGCTGGTTTTGGTGCTGTGCGGCGTTCCCGCGGCCCGGCATGCCGCGGCCGACCAGCTGCGCGTTCCCAAGGTGATCTCCATCCTGTACGACGATTCCGGCTCCATGGTAGACAGCTATGAAATGCTGGGCAAGGCCGGCTATGCCCGGTATGCCGTCAATGCGCTTCTGGCGCTGCTGGATACGCAGGACGTCGTCTACGTTACCCTGATGAGCCAGCCGGATACGGCGTTCCGCCTGGATATGGCGGCCGGGCAGGCGCAGGCCATTGCCCAGCTGAACGCGATGATCGGGGATGATTTAACTCCCTTCAGCGCGCTTGGCACTGCGATCGAAACGCTTGGGCAGGTACAGGCGGCGGACGCCTCCAGCCTGTACTGGCTTGTAGTTTTGACCGACGGGGTGTTCGACGGCGGCAGCATCGCCGACGCGGAGCAGGCGCTGGAGAATTTCCTGCGCACGCCCATGCCCAACGGCACGTTTCCGCAGGCTTGCTTCGTGTCCATCGGCAGCGATGCGGCGCGCCCGCAGCGGGCAATCGACGGGCTGACGCTGTACCCGGCTACCGGCTCGATTACCCGCAATGAAGAAATCGCCGACGTGATACGCACCATGGCCGACCATATCAGCGGCCGCATGCGGCTGGATGCAGACAGCCTGACCTACAGCGGAAATACGGTCACGTTCACCACGCCGTATCCGTGCTTCTCCTTCGCGTTTTTACAGCAGATGGATACGAACCCCTGGTCGTCACTGATGGATGCAAGCGGAAACGCGTTCCAGGGGAGTTTTACCCGGATCGAAGCGGTGAGCCTGCTGGAAAACCTCTCCGGCTGGGCCAGCAAGGTAGAGCCCGGCGCAAACGAGGTTTTACCGGCGGGCACCTATACGCTCACCTTTGCGCAGCCGCCGCAGGACCTGGTGGTGATGATCGAACCCGCGCTCGTGCTGGATCTGGCCGTATCGGCCGCTGATTCGGGCAGCACCGATGCCGAGGATATCCTGCGCGCGCGCAAGGCGGACGTAAAGGCAACGCTGCATTTCTGGAACGAAACGACGCCTATCGACGAAAGCCTGCTGCACGAGGGCGTTGCGTACTCCCTGCAGGCGATGCAGGGCGGGCAGGTGATCGCCGCCGACCACAGCGCGGCGATGGCGCTGTACGGCGTGGATTTTTCCCGGGCGGAAACGGTGTTTACCGGCACCGTGGAACTGCCCGATATCGGCGTGGTCACCGCCAGCCGCAGGCTTGTGCTTCCGCAGTACACCATCCGGCTGGAGCAGGACGGAAGCAGTACCTATAAACTTTCCGAACTGGTGAATAACCAGCGCGGCCTCACCGCGACCATCCTGCGCGACGGTACGCCGCTGAGCGCCGCCGAGGCCCAGGCCCTTACGCTTCAGGTGGAGACCTCCGCGCCTTACTGCAGCACGCGGCAGAGCGACGGCACCTTCCAGATCTTCCCGCTCATCGACCGGCTGCGGCCCTTGGGCGCGTACGGTACGCACACGGTGCGCGTAACGCTTGCGTCGGTGGTCGGCAACGTCACCCCGTCGGAAGCCGCCTGGGATTTGCAGGCGCCCGACGTACAAGTGCAGGGGTCGTTTTTGGGAACGGACACAATCCCAAGGCACAAGCTGCGCGATGGCCGGGGGGTGCTTCATGACTCGCAGTCGCTGCTTCCCCTCGCCTTGCAGGCGGAAGAACAGGTGATCGCCGTGTTCACCGTTACGGTGGATGGCATGCAGCTGACGGGGGAAGCGCTTGCGGACTGGCAGCCGATTACGGTTTCGCTGGAGGAACCCTGGAACACGCGGCTCGCGGTGGAAACGAAGGTGATGGCCGACGGGGCCATCGCGGCCGTACCCGCCTATATCCCGCTCTCGTTTTTGGATACGCCCGTCCTGCAATGGACGGACAGCTGGCATCTGCCCGCGGGCCGGGTTGCGCTCACCTGCACCGTGCAAAATGACGCTTCCGCAACGCAAACGTTCACGCTCACCTTGGGGCCGTGGTTGATCCTGCTGCTGCACATCCTTGTGCCCATCCTCATTTTAATCTGGCTGCTTGGGTATGTGTTCAAGCGCCGGTTTGCGCGCCATGCCGTCGTGCGCTGCGCCGTGTTTCAGCGCAACGGGGAACGGCTCGTATCCAATATGGAAACCTGGCAGGAAGAACCGCTGCGCAGGCTCAACGTCTGGTCGTTCGTGCCCTATGCCGCGCAGCGCTGCAAAGCCTGCGGGCTGATGTTCTATGCGGGAACGCCGTCCTCCGTGCTCATACCGCTGGAATCGATCCCTGCGAAAAGCGATTTGATTTCCAAAAAGAGCTGCGCGCAGTACGGCGCGTTCTCCTGCAACGCGCAGGACAGCGGCAGGCGGCCCGTGCACATCGGGGATTTCGTGCCGGGCAAGGAGCACCGCTGCGTGCTCTGCGAAGATGATTTTCTGCTGTTCTCCGCCGACGGGCGCAACGGCCGCGTGTTCAGCTACTCGCAAACCGGCGCGTGACGGAGAAGAACACCGTGAACGGAGATATGCGCTACCGCGCGCCGCGCTCGCAGAATAACCCCATATCGCCAAAGGCCCCGGCCCCGCCCAACGGCAGGCGGCGCGGGCCGCGCGCGGCATGGTTTGCCGGAGCGGCGCTTGTTGTGCTCGTTGCCGCATGCCTGTTCCTGGTTTGGCCTGAACCGCTCAGCATACTCCCGGATCAAATCCGCACCGAAACGACCGATACGGGCGAGCTGCAATTCACCGTCGCCGGGGCATATACCCAAAGCCCGGATCTGTGCGGGCTGATCCTCTTATCGGAAACGCAGCCGGGTTCCGCCCGGCTTGCGGAACCCAGGCAAAACGCGGACGGAGCCTGGGTTTTCACGGCCGACCTCACGGCGCAGCCGCCGGACGGAGCCGCGGCCGTTCCGTTTGCGCTGTTCGGCCATACGCTGCTGCTGGGCGACGCGCTGCCGATCCTTCCGCCGCAGCCGGTGATAACGCCGACCGCCGCGCCGTCACAGCCCGCCGCCACGCAAACGCCCATGCCGACGGCGGCGCCGACCCAAGCGCCAACCTTTACGCCGACCCGGGAGCCTACCCCCGCGCCGACCGCCGCTCCCGCGATCAGCCCTGCGGTCACCGTAAGCCCCGCCGCGCAAACGGCAACGCCCGCGCCGACGTTTTTTCCGCAAACCGCCGCGCCTGCCCAGCCGACGGCCGACGGGGAAATGCCCAAGGCTGACGCGTTCCAAATCTGCCCGCCCGCCGCGCGCTACTATTATCACCAGCTCAGCGCCGCGCAGCAGGAAATCTTCACGCTGCTCTACGATGGGGTTTCAGCGTTTGAAGATTCCATATCGTTTTCAAAGCGCTGTACGCAGGCGGATCTGGAACGCGCCATGTATGTGATTTTGTACGATTGTCCGGAGCTTTTCCAGCTCGAAGGCCATTATTCGTATGCAAGCGACGCGCAGGACCGGGTCGCTTCGCTGTCGCCCACGTATCAGATGACGGAAACGGAGTATGGGGAAAGGCTCAGGCAAACCCTGGCCGTGATCGACGCTCTGCCCGGGCTTCCTGCAAACGGGGACGATCCCTACGAACTGGAGCTTGCGGTCTACCGGGCGCTGAAAACGTTCAGCGTATACGACGATCAAAAGCCGTTCTGCGGCAGCTCGTTTTCGCCGTACGTAAACGGCTATGCCAAGTGCGACGGCTATGCCCAGGCGCTGCTGTTTGCGCTTCGCCGGTACGGCATTCCGTGCGCCATGGTTTCCGGCGACGCAACGGACCGAAACGACAACAATTCGACCGCCGCGCACAGCTGGAACTACGTGCAGATCGACGGCGAATGGTACCATTGCGACGGCACGTGGGACGACGTGGATATCGCGGACGCGAACGCCGATTTCCGGGGCTATTTGCCTTACTTCAACCTTACGGACGCGGAAATGCTCAAGACCCGCACCATCTATCCGCAGGACAGCGCGTGGGAACTGCCCGTATGCACCGCGACCGCCGCGAATTATTTCGCGCGGGAGGGCTGCGTGATCGCCGATGGGGAAGACCTTGGGGAAGCGGTGCTCCGGCTGTTCACGCGGGCGTATGGGCAGGGCGTCACCGAGTTTCCCGTTTCATTTCAAAGCGAGGCCATGTATCTGCGGCTGAAGGACGAGATGGGCGATCTCCTGCGGCAGTGGGAGCAGGACGGGGCCAGGCTTCGAAGCTGGTACTATCTGGTTGACGATAACGTGTGGCTGGTGTACTTCTACGACGTTCAGGTCACCCGCTAGCCGGGCGGCAGGCCGCCACCGCTGGCTGCCGCTCCCGGCTTCCGCCGCAACACCCAAAAACAGGAAAACGATCATGGAAACCTAAAGCCCGTTATGGTACAATAAGTACAGATCAACATACGGAGAGGAGCACGGAACATGAAAAAGAGAATCCTTGCCATTGCGCTGGCAGCCATCCTGCTGCTATTACCCGCGCTGGCGCTGGCTCAGCAGTACCTGATTGAGGACAGCGACCGGCGGCAGCTGACCGAAGCGGAGCTATGGCGCTGGGATTACG
>CAYRPW010000195.1:0-5081 GCA_964426145.1 uncultured Oscillospiraceae bacterium | reverse complement strand
ATCACGCCGAAGGGCTGGTAGCGCATGATCATCGCCACCAGCATCCCGTCGAAATAATACCCCGCGGATAGGTTGACGATAAACCGTTTGTGAATGCCGAATACTTCGATCATCCCCACCAGCCCGCACAGCATGCCGGAAAGCACCATGCCCGCGATCATCAGCCGGTCGGCGCGGATGCCGCCGTAAAACGCGAAGCGCGGGTTGGCGCCGGTGATCTTCATGGCAAACCCCGCGGTGGAGCGCGTCATCAGGTACCAGATCAGGATGGCGGCGGCGGCTGCGAGAAACACGCTGCCGTTTAGGTTGCTCAGGCGGATCAGCGGCGCAAAGGACGCGGCAACGCTGTCCGTGCCGGAGGAGATGCCCCGCTCGGCGGTTTTCAGCGGCCCGTTGGCTAAAAAACTGCACAGGTAGATGGCGGCTGAGTTTAGGAGGATGGTGGTCACCACCTCGTCCACCTTCAGCTTTACCTTGAGAATTCCCGGCACCCATGCGTACAGCCCGCCCGCCAGCACCGCGGCCAACAGCGCGCAGGTGACGATCACCCACGCGGGCGCGCCTGTAAGCCGCGCGCCCACCACGGCCGCCGCCAGCCCGCCGAAGTACAGCTGGCCTTCGCCGCCCACGTTGAAGATGCCCGCCCTGGCCGCAACGCTCATGGCAAGGCCGGTCAGGCAGAGCGTTGCGGTTTTGGCAAGCGTGTTGCCAAGGGCGCGCGGCTTGCCCAGCGCGCCCTGAAACAGCGCGCTATAACACTCGATGGGATCATACCCGACGATCAGCATAATGCCCGCGCCCACCAGAAACGCAAGCGCCACCGCGATGACGAGCGACAGCAGGTACTGCGCCGTCAGCTTCTGCTTCGGTTTCAGGGAAAACAGGAGCCGCAGGGCGTTTATGAAACGGCGTTCCCTCATGCCCGCACCTCCTGCCGGCTGCCCGTCATATAGTAACCGATCTCCTGCTTGGTAACGGTTCCATTGACAAACTGCCCGGTGAGCCGCCCTTCGAAAAGCGTGGTCAGCCGGTCGGACAGGCGGAAGAGCTCGTCCAGATCCGCGCTCACCAAAAGGATCGCGCAGCCCTCTGCGCGCTTTTGCAGGATTTTTTCATGGATGAACTCAATCGCGCCGATGTCCACGCCGCGCGTGGGCTGGTTGATGATCAGCACGGGCGTTTGGAAGGAAAACTCCCGGGCGATGATCGCCTTTTGCATATTGCCGCCCGAAAGGCTGTTCATGGGCAGGTCCACGCCGCCGCAGCGCACGTCGAACGCCTCGGAAAGCTCCCGCGCGTAGGCCGCGGCGCGGCGCTTGCGCAGCTGGATGCCGAACCTGCGGAATTCCGGCAGCCGGTGTTTGCCCACCAGCATGTTCTCCGTCACCGTCGCCGTTTCGGAAAGCCCGGTGCGCAGCCGGTCGGCCGGAACGTAGCTCACGCCCATCGCGCGGATCTCCCGCGGGCCCAAACGGCTGATGTTTTTGCCGTTTAAATATACCTCGCCGCCGGCCTGCGGGCGCATGCCCATGATGCACTCGCAGAGCTCCGTCTGCCCGTTGCCCTCCACGCCGCACACGCCCACGATCTCGCCCGCGTGTACGGTGAGGTCGATCCCCTTCACGGCGGTAAGCCCCCGGTCGTCCTGCGCCGCGAGGCCGCGCAGGGAAAGCACTTCGCGGTCGGAAGGCGCGCCGGCGCGCAGTTCGTCAAACAGCACCTCGCGCCCCACCATCATCGCGGCCAGGCGGTGCTCGTCGGTTTCCGCCGTGTTTACGATGCCCGCAAGTTTCCCCTGCTTCATCACGCCCACGCGGTCGGAAAACGCCAGCACTTCGTGCAGTTTGTGGGTGATCAAAATCACGGTCATGTTTTTGTCCTTTACGATTCCGCGCAGCACCGAAAACAGCTCGTCGCACTCGGCGGGGGAAAGCACGGCGGTGGGTTCGTCCAGCACCAGCACGTCCGCGCCGCGGTGCAGCGCTTTTAGGATCTCCACACGCTGCTGCAAGCCCACGCTCAGCTCGCCCACCACGTCGTCCGGGTTCACGGGCAGGCCGAAGCGTTCACTCATGGCAAGCACCTCGCGGCGTACCCGCGCCTGATCGTAGAACAGCAGCCGCCTCAGCGGTTCCATGCCCAGGGCAATATTCTGCGCAACGGTAAAGCCCGGCACCAGCTTGAAATGCTGATGCACCATGCCGATGCCCATCGCCATCGCGCGCATCGGATCGTGATGCGGCGTGATCTTTTTCTCTTTGATGAAGATTTCGCCCAGCGTCGGCTTTAAAAGCCCGTACAGCGCGTTCATCAGCGTCGTCTTCCCCGCGCCGTTCTCGCCGACCAGCGCAAAGGCTTCCCCGCGGCGGATGTCCAGGCAAACGTCGTCGTTGGCCAATGCGTTTGGAAACCGCACGGAGACGTGCGAAAACCGTACGATGGGCAAGTTTTCCATACCGCCGTCACCTCATAATGTATCGTGAGTTTATTATACGGGATGAACGGATAAATGTAAAAGGAAAGCGGCGGCAGCCCCGCCGGCCCCGCCGCAGCGACGGCCCTCCGCACCCGCCGCAATCTTGCCATGGTTTGGCCGCTGTGCTATGATGGCATCAACAGACGGCACTGGGCGGCGCTGCCGCTTTTCCATTCCTGTATGCCAAACGGAGGAGTACGATGTTGAAAAACGCGTCGGGCAGATGGACGGCGGTCTTTTTCGCGGTGCTGGCGCTCGTGGGGTTGCTGACCGCGGGGGATTACGGCCTGCCGCTGGACGGCCCTTCGGAACAGGTGATTTTGCAGGAAAATTTGAAGGAGTACGCTGCCCTTTTATTGGGCGAGAACAGCGCCGCCGTGCAAGGGTATGACGCACTTGGCGTTGACCGCATCACCGAAAGCATCGAAATGGATCACGGCCAGGCCGCATACTACCCGGCGGCCCCGCTGCTCGGCCTGCGCGAAAGCGATCCCGAACTGTTTTTAACCCTGTGGCAGGGGTACACCTGGCTTTGGTTTATGGCGGCGGTGCTGGCCGCCTATGGGCTGGGGCGCGCGCTTGGGCTGACCCGTACCATGGCCTGCGCTGCGGCGCTGCTGTTCTATCTCTCTCCCCGTTTTTTTGCCGAAGGGCATTACAACAACAAAGATATCGTACTGATGGCGCTCTCGCTTTGCTCTATTACGGCGGGCGCGCGCTTTTTGCAAAAGCCGGGGCTGTGGCGCGGCCTCTGGTTCGCTGCGGCGGGCGCGCTGGCCGCGAACACGCGGATCATCGGGCTGTTCGTGTTCGGCGTGATGGGCGCGGTCATCCTCGTTTCGCTGGCCGCGCGGCGGGCGCTTACACGAAGCGTGCGTTTAAACGTTGTTGCCGGGGCCGCGGGCTTTCTGATCCTCTTCACATTAATTACCCCGGCCTTTCTTGCTAACCCCGTGAGCTACGTTTCCCATGTGGCGCAAAACGCGACCGCGTTTTCACGCTGGACGGGGCTGGTGATCTTCAAAGGGTTTGCGTATGACCCGTCGGCGGGGCTGCCCCTGCCGCACAGCTATCTGCCCACGATGATCGCGCTCACGGTGCCCGTCTGGGTGCTTGCGCTGGCGGCAATCGGCGGGGCGTACGCGGTGTTCCTGCTCTTTAAAAAAGATGCGCGCAGGCCCGTGCTTGCCGCGCTGCTGGTTCTTTTCTTTGCGCCGCTTGCCTATGCGGTCGCCGCGCAGCCGCTGATGTACAACGGCTGGCGGCATTTCTACTTCCTGTACGGCCCCATCGTCGCGTTTGCCGCGCTCGGGCTTCAGCTTCTGTACAACCAGCTTGTTAAAAGCCGCTGGGGAAAGGCGGCGGGCGCGGCTGCGCTCGCGCTGCTGTTCGTTTACCAGGGCGTGGGCATCGCGCTCAACCATCCCTATCAGTACGCGTACTACAACGAGCTGGCGGGCGACGTGCAGAATAACTTCGAACTGGATTACTGGGAGGTGTCCACGCGCAACGCCCTGCAAATTCTGGCGGAAACCCAGGAGCGAAACCGGGAACTGCCGCTGACGCTTGCCGGAGGCGACCCGCTGAGCCTGTTCAGCTTAAACCAGAGCGTTATCATGCTCCCCGCCGTTTTGCGCGCGGAAATGACCGTGACCGAGGAACCCAACGCTTCGTATCTGTTCCAGAACAGCACGTATGCCGCCATCTATCAGACCGTCCCCGGAGAAGAATACCGGGAATTATTCACCATCCAAAGCTACGGCAACACCCTGTGCACCGTGTACGAACGCGGGGTGTGAACCGGTTTCAGGGCGTTCCCGGCGGGGTATCCTTTTCATGCGGAAACATTATGGGACGCATGAGGGGAGAAATACGCATGGGACTGAAACATATGATGGAATCTCTGGCACGGAAAAGCGCGGCGGCGGCCGGCATGGGAGTGGAAACCGAGGCGCATACGGGCGGCTCTGCCGCCGTCAAGGCGAAAGTTCACCGCATCAGCGCCAAGGAAGCCAAGGCGGTGCTGGATTCGGGCGAGCCCGTTATTTTGCTGGACGTACGGGAGCCATACGAGTATAAGGCGGGGCATATCCGCAACGCGGTATCGCTGCCATCCGGAAGCATAACGTTAAAATCCGCCGGTCTTTTGCCGGACCGCGATGCGAAAATCCTTGTCTATTGCCTCAGCGGCGCGCGCTCCAGCGCCTCGGCGCATGCGCTTGTGCGCATGGGCTATACCAATGTGTTCGATTTCGGCGGCATTGCGGACTGGCCTTACGAGGTGGTCACCCAGTAAAGGCGCCAATCCCCCGGCACAGGGCTTCACGGCCCGGCTGCGCTGCGTTTGGGTCCGTGCTGCCGGTATTTTTTTGAGGTGATGGTTGATGAAATATTCCAAGTTATCTAAAAGCTTGCTGCTGGGCGTTTCGCTGCTTTTGATTGCGGTCACGGTTTCAGCCTGCTCCGGCGGCACCACCGCCGCGCAGCCCGGGGCGACGGCGGAATCCGCTGCTCAGTACGTAAAGATCAACGCTGCGGATGCCAAGGAAATGATGGATTCCGGTGCGGAACTCATCGTGCTGGACGTGCGGGAACAGTCCGAGTA
>CAYRPW010000194.1:503-5081 GCA_964426145.1 uncultured Oscillospiraceae bacterium | reverse complement strand
AGCCCGCTTCCCTTCGGCGAGCAGGACAAGGGCCAGGTCAAGCTGCTTTTGTTCGTCGCGCTGCCGCTTACGCTGCTGGCGGGCGTTTTGGAGTACACCCATTCCATCCGCCCGGCGGCGGACGGCTACTACGTGGGCCAGAGCACGTACGGGGATTTATCGCTGCACCTGGCGGTGGCAAGCTCCGCGGTGAACGCCCAGTTTCCGCTGCAAAACAGCCTGATGGTGGGCGCGACGATGGCCTACCCCTATCTGTCCGACACGATTGCGACCTCGATGCTTCTGCTGGGCATGGAACTGCCCTTTGCGATGGCGTTTACCGGCACGCTTCTGTGCGCGTTGGTGTTTTCCGGCTACGCGCTGCTGGCGGCGGCGCTTTGCCGCAAGAAAGGCGCGGCGGCGCTTGCGGTGCTGCTTTTATTCCTAAACGGCGGGCTCGGCTTTTTCTACACTTTGAGCGGCACGGTGGAAAACGGCCTGAAAACCACCCTGTGGGATAACCTGCGCACCGTGATGACCGGTTTTTACAAAACCCCCACCAACCAGCCCGACCCCTATAACCTCCGCTGGGTGAACATCATTTGCGACATGCTTATTCCCCAGCGCGGGTTTTTAGGCGGTTTCAGCATGCTGATGCCCGTGTTCCTGCTCATATTGCCGCCCCTGGCAAGCAGGCAGCGCCACACGCCGCGCGCGGTGCTGCTGGCGGGCGTAATCGCGGGCGGCATGCCGCTTTTGCACACGCACAGCTTCCTTGCGCTGGGCCTTTCCAGCGCGGGGTTCTGCGCCTACGCGGTGTTGGAAGCGCCCAAAGGGGAGCGGCTTCGTGCGTTTCAGCCGTTTTTGTGGTACGGCGGCGCCGCCGTGCTGCTGGCAGCCCCGCAGCTTGTAAACCTCACCTTCAAGCAGGCGATCTCCTCGGACCATTTCCTGCGCTTCCAGTTCAACTGGTGCAACAACCGGGGCGGCGCGGGGCTGGTGGAGCCGTATTTCTGGTTCTATATCAAAAACATCGGCGTTCCCTATCTGCTGATCCTGCTGGCGCTGCTGCAGCGCAAACGGCAAAACCCCGAAGGCGTGCGGCAGTACCGGCTGATTGCCGCGGGCGCGTTTCTGATTTTGCTGGTCGCGGAATGTATCATCTTCCAGCCCAACGAGTACGATAACAACAAGCTGATCTACGTGTGGTTCCTGCTCTGCCTGCCCATGGCGGCGGACTACGCGGTTACGCTGTACGAGCGGCTCCGGGGCCTGGGCGGGCGGCGCGTGATTGCGGTGCTCGCGCTTTGCACCATGTTCCTGTCCGCGGGGCTGACCGTGGCGCGGGAACTGGTGAGCAATTACCAGGCGTATACGACGGAAGACATCGAAACCGCCGCGTATATTGAGGAAAACACCCCCGAGCACAGCGTGTTTATCACCGGCACGCAGCACCTAAACCCCGCCGCGTCGCTGGCGGGCCGCACCATTGTGTGCGGGAGCGATCTGTACCTGTATTTCCACGGCTTTACCACCGCCGGGCGCAAGGCGGAGCTGCAGGCCTTCTACGAAGACCCGGCCAACCACCTGGAAACGCTTTCCGCGTACGGCGTGGCGTACGTCTACGTAAGCGCGTGGGAACGCACCGCTTACGACGTGGACTTGAACGCGCTGGACGCATTGTTCCCCCGCGTGTTTGAAAGCCAGGCGGGCGGCACCGTGATCTGGCGCGTGGATTTGGCAGCCGCGCTGACCGCGCCATGACGAACCCATTTTTTAGATATTCGCTGGAAAAGCAGCGAAAGATCCGCGTGATGCTGCTGCAAAACGGCGTAATCACACAGAAGAACGCCGTGGTGCTTGCGATGGACGAAACGACCGTCACCCTGCGCCTTACTGCCAAGACGGCGCCCGCCGTGGTGCCCGTCGCCGATATTTTAAGCTGCGATTACGCGCGCGGCGACCACGGCGAAGAGCCGTAAAGCGCTTCGCGGTGCGAAGCGCTTTACGGAAGGTGGAATGAGGAATGATGAATTAGGAATGGCGGTGCGGTTGCTTACGCAACCGATGATAATCATTGGTGTTCCATCTACTCGTAAAAACCCAGTAAACATACGACGATCTCTATCGTAATAAAATCCTTAGATTGCGGAGCAATCTGTCCGCCATTCCTCATTCCTCATTCCACATTCCTCATTCGTCAAACCCCACGCGAACGCAACCTGTGGTTGCGCATCTTTCCGTTTTGGGAAACGCCGGTTGGTAGCAAAAGCCGCCGCGCGGCGTATACTGAAAACCGCATCGATGCTTCAAAGAGGGCCCTCATCAAAAAACGGAGGGAAAAACCATGCGTTTCGCAAACAACCTGCAACTGCTGCGAAAAACCAACGGAAACCTTTCACAGGAAACCCTGGCCGACAAAATGGACGTATCCCGGCAGACGGTATCCAAGTGGGAAAGCGGCGCGGCCTACCCCGAGGTGGACAAGCTGATCAGCTTAAGCGAGTTTTTCCACTGCACGCTGGACCAGCTGCTCAAGGAAGACATGGCCCGCCGCAGCGACGCGTATTCGCCCGTGAAGCTCGTGATCGTGGAACGCTTCCGCATGGCGCAGTACGCGGTTATCAGCGCCGAGCCGGAGGACGACAGCATTGCCCACATGGAGCGCTGGGCGCAGAAAAACGGCCTGCACGCCCTGACCGGCGGCAAGGTGACGATGATCGGGTGCGATCTGCCGATCCTCTCCATCGAACAGAAAACCGTGTACGGCATGCGGGGGTATCTGTCCGCCTGCGTGATCCCGGAGGATTTCACACCGCGCACCGGGGGCGCGCGCCTGATGTGGCAGGACAAGGCCAAGTACGCGCACATCACCATCCGCGATCCGTTCTGCGCGCCGTTTGACCTGATCCCCAAGGCCTACGGGGTGATCATGGCCCACATGCAGGAGCACGGCATGCGCCACGCGGGCGCGGAAGGCCAGCTGTGGTGCTTTGAGCGCGTGTACGAGCAGGACGGCGTCACCTACATGGACGTGTACGTATCCGTGGACATGCTCACCGAGGGCGGGGAACTTGTGACGCTGGGGTAAGACGTGGGTGAATGAGGAATGAGGAATTAGGAATGGGCATCCGAGGCAAGCGAGTGTCCTGTGGACACTTCGGCGAAGCCGAAAGCGAACCGAAGATGGGAGGTTTGACAGAGCATTGCGACTGGCAAGGAGCAAGGCGACAATCAAACCGAGTGGGCTAATGGTGGATAGATTGCTCCGCAATCTTTGATTTTATTCCAGTAATTGTCTACTGGCTTTCCGTGTGCTACATGGGTGGTCTAGCTGGAATGAGAAGGCTTCGTATCATCGGTTGCGGAAGCAACCGCACCGCCATTCCTAATTCCTACCACTCGCTTTTATTGTCGCACAGTTCCCTCACTCGGTCACTGTGCTCTGTAAAAGCTCCCAACTTCAGTTCGCTAGCCGCCAAGCGGCTGTGCCCACTGGGCACATGCTCACTTCCGTTGCCTAATTCCTCATTCGCAGCCGCAGCCGTAGCCGCATTCCATGATATAATCATCCGGTGGGAGGCAATCTCCCACCTTTGCCATATCCATTCCAACCCGAAAGGAATAAACCCCATGCAGAAACTCAAAGCCGTCTACCGGGAAAAACGCACGCAGATTTGGGAACTGGTCCGTTACGTGTTCGCGGGCGGCGTCACCACGCTGCTGAGCCTGGCCGTATCCTACGCAAGTTACATGCTGATGGCGGAGAACCACACCATCAACGGCGCAACCCCCGCGCAGGTGGCCGCCGGCAACGTGATCTCCTGGATCGTCGCGGTGATCTTCGCGTTCTGGATCAACCGGCGGATGGTGTTCCGCGTGCGCTACACCACACAGAAGGAACGCTTCACGGCGTTTTTCCAGTTCGTCTCCGCGCGCGTGGTGAGCCTTCTGCTGTTCGAAGTGGGGCTTGCGGCGGGCTTAAGCGCCCTGGGCGTGCAAAACGTGTTCGGCCGCATCATCGTGCTCGTTCTCGTGATGGCGTTTAACTATATCGCCAGCAAATTCTGGATTTTTAAGGAAAAACCCTAGCCCGCGCCGTCGGGAAAGCGCCGCGCCCCTTTACGCAGTTTTTACAAATCACCTTCCCAACCGCGCGGAATTGCGCTATACTGAAGGTGCCAATCTTGTCAAACCCGATTGCAAAGGAGCGTCATCATGGCAAATAATGAAGGCAACACGGCGGTCGACGAATTTATCTCCGCCCCCTTCGCTCCGCTCGGTCTGATCGTCATGCCGGGCTGTGAAGAGTTGGGGGCTAAAGTAAACAGCTGGCTGATGCGCTGGCGGGAAAGCCGGGAAGCGATCGAAGAAAACCACACCCCGCTGTTCGGCGTTCTTGGGGCAGACCGTGAAGACTTTCAGATTCATATCGAATGCCCGCGCTTTTCCACCGGCGAGGGCAAGGGCCTGATCAAATCCACCGTCCGCGGCTACGACATATACATTCTGTCCGACGTCGGCGCATACAACGTGACTTATAACATGTACGGCCAATGCGTTCCCAGCGGGCGGCCGTGAACCATGTCCATGGTTTCA
>CAYRPW010000194.1:0-493 GCA_964426145.1 uncultured Oscillospiraceae bacterium | reverse complement strand
CAGAACCGTTCCCATGACGCCAGACGATCATTTTCAGGATCTCAAGCGCATCATCACCGCCATCGGCGGCCGCGCGCGGCGCGTGAACATCATCATGCCGATGCTCTACGAGGGCCGCCAGCACCGCCGCACCAGCCGCGAAAGCCTGGATTGCGCCATGGCGCTGCAGGAACTGGAAAACCTGGGCGTTTCCAACATCGTCACCTTCGACGCGCACGACCCCCGCGTGCAAAACGCCGTGCCGCTGGTCGGGTTTGACTCCGTGAAACCCACCTACCAGATTTTAAAGGCGCTCATGCGCGAACAGAAAGACCTGTGGCTGGACCGGCGGCATATGATGATCGTATCGCCGGACGAAGGGGCCATCGACCGCAACATTTTCTATTCCTCGGTGCTGGGGCTGGACATGGGAATGTTCTACAAGCGCAGGGACTACACCCACGTCATCAACGGCCGCAACCCCATCGTCGCCCACGAATACCTGGGCGACAAC